>WFQZ01000350.1 GCA_015486785.1 Thermoflexales bacterium | reverse complement strand
TGTATAAGAGACAGTCTCTGCGGACGGGAGCGTGATGCGGCGCGTCGGTTCGGCGGCGGGCGGCGTTTCCGTGGGCGGGAGCGTGATGCGGCGCGTCGGTTCGGCGGCGGAGGGTTGGGTCGCGCGATGGGCACGCTCGGCGGCGGCGATCTCGGCCCGCGTCAGGCGGCGGGTAGGTTGACCTTCCGGCGGGTGCTGCTCTCCGTGGTTCTGCTGGTCTGACATTGCGCCTCCTAATTCACCTGGCCCGCACCAAAAGCGTCCACGAGCCTTTCTGCACCGTCTCGTCGCGCTGGTTGAGCACGAGCACCTTGAACGTCACTAAGCCCCCGTGATAGTCCATCATGGTGCGCTTCTTGAACACGGTCAAGCGCACGCGGATCGTATCGCCGATCTTCACCGGAGCGCGGAACTTCCACTCCAGGCCGGTGAAGGCTTCGGTGGCCGAGGCCAACGCGCCGATGCTGTTCGCCAGGCCGGTAGCGATGGAAAGCACCAACATCCCGTGGGCGATGCGCTCGCCAAAGGGCGTGGTGGCGGCATAGGCCGCGTCAATGTGCAGCGGATTGCGATCCCCCGATAAATCGGCAAAGGCGTTGATGTCGGCTTCGGTGATCGTGTGGGCGGAGCTTTCTACGGCCTCGCCGGGCACCAAATCCTCAAAGTAGAACTCAGTCTGCATCTTGCGTCCCTCCCAATCGTGCGATCTCTTCGCGGAACAAGTCCTCGTAGCCGTCCACCGTGCGCGGGGTGGAGAAGCGGGCCGCGATCTCCTCCGCCGGACGGATGTAAGACTCACGGTGATCCAACACCTGCAACAGCGCATCGGCCAGCCCTTGCGCGTCCCCGATGGGGGCAATCTCGCCCATACCGGTCTGGAGGATCGGTTGGCGCACGCCCGGCAGGTCGCTGGCGACGCAAGGAACGCCGCACAACATCGCCTCCACCTGCACCAGACCGAAAGACTCGGTGGAGTTGAGGCTGGGGACGACCAACACGTCCAAGTTGGGGTAGAAAGCGGCCATCTGCACCGGCGAGAGCACGTCCAGGAATTTCCAGCGTCCCTGCTGCTCGTAGTGGGCGATGTGCGGCATCAGCCGTTCGGCGTAAGCCCGCTCGTTCAGCACATCCCGGTACTGCCCGGCGAACAAGATGCGGGCATCCGGGTAACGCTCCAGGATGCGCGGGAAAGCGTCGAGCAATACCTCCACGCCCTTTTCGGCGGCCAATCGCGCCGCCATCCCGATCACCGGATGACGATGCTCCGGGTTGTGCATCTTGGCGAAGGCCGCGATGCCGGACGGGGTGCGCTCCGGCAACTCCACCGGCGGGGGGATGATGGCCAGCTTCTCGGCGTGCCGCTGCAAATACGGCGAATGATCGGCAAAATCCTGCGTGTAGGCCACCACACGATGCGCGAACCGTCCCGCCAGCTCGTTCATCACGTGGATCGTCTGATTGGCGAGCCAGTTGAGCGGCCCGGCGGGCAAGAGCAGATCGCAATGGTAAGTGAGCACCGTAGGTTTGTGCAACATCCGCCCGCGCAGGGCCACGCCCGCCGCGTCAAACTGCGGCAGGTGCAGACTGAGCACGTCCGCTTCACGCACCAACTTCCAGGCCAGGAAGCCAAACGTGGGCATAATCACGCCCTTGTTGATGCGGAAGAGCACCGGCGCACGGACGACCCGCACCCCGTTGAGCACTTCCTCCGTCGGCAAGTCGCGGCGATAGCGGGAAGTGAGGATCGTCACCTGGTGGCCGCGAGCCGCCAGCCCGCGAGCCAACCGCTCCGCGTAAATCGTCAGCCCGCTGGTGTGCGGGCGGTAGTAAGTGAGGACTATCAAAACTCGCATGGCTACTCAAACAGATGCCGATTTTCAACGACCCAGCGATACAGCCGGGTGATGCCTTCGTGGACACTCACTTGCGGTTGCCAACCCAAGAACCGCGCCGCTTTGCGAATGTCCGAAACGTAAATCCGCTGATCGCCGGTGCGCCATCCGGCATAAGTGACGGGGATCGGATGCCCGATCAGGGATTCCAACAGCGGGCGGAACTCGGCCCACACCGAAAGTTGCCGCTCCGGCCCGCCGCCGACGTTGTAAATCTGCCCGGCGGCGCGATCAATGTGGGCGATGGCCGCATCGTAAGCGTTGAGCAGATCGCTCACAAAGAGCACGTCCCGCACCTGCTTGCCGTCGCCGTAGATGGTGATCGCTCGCCCCAGCACGGCGGCGATGATGAACCAAGCCACCCAGCCTTGATCTTCAATGCCGAATTGCCTCGGCCCGTAGATGCAGCTTTGCCGGAAAACCACCGTCGGCAGATTGTACACGCGGGAGTAATCGCGCACGTACTGATCGCCCGATCCCTTGGAGCAGCCATACGGGGAGTGGAAATCCAGCGGGAAACTTTCCGGGATGCCGTGAGGATAATCGCGGTAGGCGTAGCGGGTCTCTTGCTCGGTGATGATCAATGAGTCCATCCCGCCGTACACCTTATTCGTGGAAGCAAAGAGCACAATCGGTCGCTGCTCAGAAAGTCGCGCCGCCTCCAGCACGTTGAACGTCCCTTGCACGTTCACCTCAAAATCCTCTCTGGGACGCTGAACCGACGTCGTCACCGCCACTTGCGAAGCCAGATGCACCACCACATCGCTACGCCGCACCGAGGCGGTCAGCAAAGCCGCGTCGCGCACATCCCCGTGGATGAAGGCGAAGCTCTGCGCCCCGAACGTATCTCGCAGCCAGGCCAAATTGCGCTCCGCGCCACGGCGGGATAGATTATCGTAAATCGTGACCTGTTCACCGCGCCGCAACAACCGCTCAACGTAGTTCGAGCCGATGAACCCGGCCCCTCCCGTAATCAAATAGTGCATTGAATCCTCCTCCGAATGAAACAGAGATTCTACCGTCCGCCGAGCAGCGAGAAATACCCCGTTGCCTCCGCGTCTTTAGAATCTGCTGCCGGTTTTTCGTGTTTAATCGCCTACGTCGTCTGTGTGATCTCGCGCAGGGAAATGCCCCAGTTCAACGCCGCCGCTGCGCCCAGAATCACGCCCAGCAAGTAGCCGATGCCGTGTCCCACAATGCCGAAGGCCGCCGCGTAAGGCCGCGAGACGCCGAACAACATCAATGCCCACGTGGCCGCCGCGTGATAGCCGCCGATGCCGCCTTGGCTGGGCGCGGCCATCCCCAAAGCCGTGGCCCAAGTCGCCGTCACCGCGACCAACAGCGGATGCGCGGGCGGAGCTTGGTAGAGCATCGCTTGCTGTAACGTCAGTTGAAACGCGGCGATGGCGGCCCAGATGGCCAGCGAGAGCAATCCCAGCAAGGCCCCACGTCGGGGAGAGCGTAGCACTTGCAGCCCCTCCAGGGTATCACGCAGCGGAGCTAACCACCGTTCCGGATCGCCCAGCGGCAGACGCACGAGCATGCGGCGGGTCAACGATTCCACTTGGGACGGGAATCGCGCCATCAGCACCAGCGTCAACAGCAAGCCCAGAGCCGCCGCGCCGCTGGCCAACCCGGCATACACCGAATCCCCCACGGTGATGAACGGCAGCGTGAGCACCAGGAACAACACCACGGTCAACAAATCCAGCGTGCGCTCAATGACCACGCTCGACAGCGCGGCCACCACCGTGACCGAGCTGCGCATCCCCACGGCCACCGCGCGGGCGGGATCGCCCAACCGCAGCGGGAGCACATCGCTGACCAGGTAGCCGATATTCAGCAGGCCGAACGACTCGCCCACCGAGACTTGATCCTCCAGCAGCATGCGCCAGCGCAACGCGCGAAACCACAAACTGCCCAACATACAACCGGTCGTCACCAGCAGCCAGCCCCAGCGAGCCTGGCGCAAGGCCGCCATCAAATCCTGGAAACGTACTTGCCGCAGAGCCAACACCAGCCCCGCCGCACTAATCCCCAACGCCAGCAGTATCTGAAACCACTTCTTCTTCATAACGACATTATACCATTCGTGCATTCGCGTAACTGCTCAGCTTGAGATCTACATAAAAACGGGATAAGGCTTCGTGTTCTACTTTTCTTCCGCGATCTTCGCATCTCTTGCAGTGAGCAGTTGGTGAGATATTTTTCTCACCGCCGAGTCCCAGAGAGCGCAGAGAAGTTACCTTTGGCTCTTTCTCCGCGTCCTCCGCGCCTCTTGCGGTGAGTAGTTACGTATTCGCAACCATCCGTATCTCAAGTTGTGGAATTCGTGAATCGTGGTAGAATGTCGCCCGTCGATTTTGGGGGCTCGTCTAACGGCAGGACAGCGGACTCTGACTCCGTATGTGGGGGTTCGAATCCTCCGCCCCCAGCCTTAACAAGGTGCAGCGCAGGCAAAAACCCGCTGCACCTTTTCACTATCAAGCCAGGAATGAGATGATGATTCATACCACCGTCCAGCAGCAGCAACAGCAATGCCACCCCGGCGGGGTTGGGTAGTGCTGTGCGCCTGGCGCAAGGAGTAGGAAACCGGCCAGCCTCCCAACCGAGGCTGGCTTTTTTCATGGGAGCAGACCGCCCCCAATCTTGCACACTAAGGAGATGATCTTATGTCAACCGAATTGATGGCCCGTGCCAATGAAGACCGCATCCGTTTTGTCAGCTTGCAGTTCACCGACATCTTGGGAACGATCAAAGGCGTGACGATCCCCGTCCGCCAGCTCAAAGCCGCCCTCACCGATGGCGTGTGGTTCGACGGCTCATCGGTGCAGGGATTCGCCCGCATCCACGAAAGCGACATGGTACTGCGTCTTGATCCGGCCACGTACCGCGTCCTACCCTGGAGCGATCCCAACCGCCGCCGCGCCCGCATCATCTGCGACGTATACACCCCCGATGGGCAACTGGCGTACAGTTCGCCGCGCAGCGTGCTCCGGCGCATGCTGGAGCAGGCGCGGACGCTGGGCTACACCTACAAAGTCGGGCCGGAGCTGGAGTATTTCCTGTTCAACCAGCGGGACGGCACCGACATCGCCCCGGTGCCGCACGACGTGGGCGGCTACTTCGACTTCTCGCCCCACGATGAAGCCTTGCAAGTGCGCAGTGAGTTGATCGTCGCTGCCGAGGCCCTGGGCATTGATGTGGAGATGAGCCACCACGAAGTAGCCACCGGGCAACACGAAGTGGATTTCCGCTACGCCGACGCGCTCACCTCCGCCGATAACACCGTGACCCTCAAGTACACCATCCGCGCCATCGCCTCGGAGCATAACCTCTACGCCAGCTTCATGCCCAAGCCGATCTTCGGCGTGAACGGCTCCGGGATGCACGTCCACCAGAGCCTCGCCGGGGCGGATGGGCGCAACTTGTTCTACGCCGCCGACGATCCGTACCACCTCTCCCCGCTGGCCTACCACTTCATCGCCGGGCAGATCGCGCACGCCAAAGCCTTGGCCGCCATCTCCGCGCCCACCGTCAACAGCTACAAACGATTGACCCCCGGCTACGAAGCCCCGGTCTACATCTGCTGGGCACACCGCAACCGCTCCGCGCTGATCCGCGTGCCGGCCACAGGCGTCGGCAAAGCCGCCGCCACGCGCCTGGAACTGCGCTGCCCCGATCCCAGCAGCAACCCCTACTTGGTCTTCGCCGCCACCTTGGCCGCCGGACTGGACGGCATCAAACGGCAGCTCACGCCGCCGGAGCCGGTGAACGAGGACATCTATCGCTTCGACGCCGCCGCCTTGGCCGCCAGAGGCATCGGGACGCTGCCCGGCACTCTGGCCGAAGCACTGGAAGCCCTGCAAGCGGATCAAGTGCTCCTGGACGCGCTGGGCGAGCCGGTGACCGAGGCCTTCCTGCGGGCCAAGTGGGCCGAGTGGAACGAGTACCGCATCCAGGTGACCAACTGGGAATTGAAACGCTACTTGCACACAGCCTAAGACGCTCCCCGACCTTCTGACTTGACGTAACAACGATTTGTGCGAAAAATCAACCCCCACCAAGCAGGCGAAGGACTTTCCTTCGCCTGCAATTTTCCCTGGGAAGGAGGGTTCGTATGGCTCTATCGGTGATTATTCTGGCTGCCGGGAAAAGCACGCGCTTCAAATCCCGCAAGCCCAAGGTGCTGCACCACCTGGGCGGTAAGCCGTTGTTGGATTATTCCATCGCGCTGGCCGAGGCTCTGAGTTCGGAGAAGCCGGTGCTGGTGGTAGGCCCGGAGACGGAGGCCGAAATTCAAGCCCGCTTCGGGAAGCGCGTCCACTACGTCCGCCAGACGGAGCGGCGGGGGACGGGACACGCGGTCATGCAGGCGCAATCTCTGTTGGAAGGCCGCAGCGAGCAAGTGTTGGTGCTCTACGGCGATATGCCGCTCCTGCGCCAAGAGACGCTGGAGCAACTCGCGGCCCGGCAGGAGGAAAGCTCCGCCGCACTGACGATGCTCACCATTGAGCGGGAAAACTCCGGCGGCTTCGGGCGCGTGATCCGAGACTTTGCCGGAGACATCCTGCGCATCGTCGAAGAGGTGGAAGCGACCCCGGCGCAACGCGCCATCCGCGAGCTGAACGTGGGCGTCTACGTCTTCGCCGCCGATTTCCTCTGGGCGAATCTCAACCGCCTGCGCCCCAGCAAGCGCAAGGGCGAACTGTACCTCACCGATATGGTGGAGTTGGCCTCCTCCCAAGGCTTGCGCGTGATGAGCGTCGCGGCCACGGACACCACCGAGGCTTTGGGGATCAACACGCGCGTGGATTTCGCGCTGGCGGCTGCCGCGCTGCGGCAACGCATCAACGAGCGGTGGATGCTGGCCGGGGTCACGCTGCTCGATCCGGCCAGCATCACCATTGAGCCGGGCGTCACGCTGGGGCAAGATACGATCATCCACCCCAACACCCACTTGCTGGGACAAACCACGGTCGGGGAAAGCTGCGAACTCGGCCCCAACACGGTGATCCGCGATAGCACCATCGGGGACGCCTGCCGCGTGTTCGCCTCGGTGCTCGAAGAAGCCGTGATGGAGGACGAAAGCGACATCGGGCCGTTTGGACATCTGCGGAAAGGGGCGCACTTGTGCCAAGGAGCGCACATGGGCAACTTCGGCGAGATCAAAAACAGCACCTTGGGGCCTGGCTCCAAGATGGGGCACTTCAGCTATCTGGGTGATGCCGAAGTAGGCGCGAACGTCAACATCGCTGCCGGGACGATCACCTGCAACTACGACGGAGTGCGCAAACATCGCACCGTCATTGAAGATGGCGCGTTCATCGGCTCGGATACGATGCTGGTCGCGCCGGTGCGCGTGGGGCGCGGCGCGAAGGTCGGCGCCGGGGCCGTCGTCACGCGCGATATTCCGCCGCACGCGCTGGCTTACGGCGTGCCCGCGCGGGTCAAGCAAACACAGGAGGCCGACAATGAACAGTGAGCAACTAATCGCCCAAGCCATCACGGCACGCGAACGAGCCTACGCGCCCTATTCCCATTACCGCGTGGGGGCCGCCGTCCTCACCGCCGATGGCCGCGTATTCACCGGCTGCAACGTGGAAAACGCCGTCTATCCCCTGACCATCTGCGCCGAGCGGGTCGCGATCACCAAAGCCGTCTCCGAAGGCGCACGCGAGATCGTCGCCGTGGCCGTGGTCACCGAAAACGGCGGCACGCCCTGCGGCTCCTGCCGCCAGGTGATCCGCGAGTTCGGTCAGCCGGACACGCCGATTTACGTGGCGCAGCCAGATGGACATTACCGCCAATTCACCCTGGAGCATCTGCTGCCGGAGAGCTTCTCCGCCGCCGACCTGGGGAAAGCGTGAGCGAAGGCACTCCGGTTTGACCAAATGCTCCGTTACGGTATAATGTCGCCGCTTCCGATAGTAGAGAGAAACCGACGCGGGCGACCGCGCGGTTTTTTATGTGACGAGATAGACCATAGAGTCATCCAAACTAGATAGAAGGAGTAAGACATGCCGAAGCGAACTTATCAACCCAAGAAGCGTAAACGAATGAGAACCCACGGGTTTCGCGCCCGGATGAGCACGCAAGACGGGCGGAACGTCCTGAAGCGGCGACGACTCAAGGGACGCCGTCGCCTCATCGCGGTGAAGTTGGGCGGCGCAAAGCGCGTCAACTGGAAAGAAAGCTCAAATCGTCCACGACGGCGAGCCTAAATACAGAGACTCGGCAGAGGCATGCCGGAGGCATCATACGCCAATCGTGATGTCCGGCACAGAGACGTAGAGGCAGAGGTGGGAGCGTCAGAGGCTGGCTCGCTGAAGAGCACCGAAGACGTTTCCGCCTCTTTGGCGTACCGGGGCAAGCAGCCGAGGTACAAGTGGCGCAAATCTATGAGATTGCGCCATCGCCGACAATTCCGGCGCATGTGGCAAGAAGGGAGATCGTGGACTCACCCGCTGTTTGTCCTGCGAATTGCGCCCCACAACGAGGGCGAAACCCATATCGGCTTCATCGCCAGCCGCAAGATCGGCAACGCCGTCGTGCGCAATCGCGTCCGGCGGTTGCTGCGCGAAGCGGCGCGTCGGCTCTACCCGCAATTGCCCGCCGGGTTGGATATCGTGCTCATCGCGCGGCGGCCCCTGCGGGATGCGCGAGGTGGTCAAGTTGAAGCCGCGCTGCGGCACCTGCTCCGGCGAGCCGGAGTGCTAAAAGAAACCGGTGATTAAACCAATGAAAAGTCTTGCCTTATGGTTGATCCGCTTTTATCGGCGGTTCATCTCCCCCATGTTCCCCTCCAGTTGCCGCTACACGCCCACTTGCTCGCTCTACACCTATCAAGCCATTGAGCGATACGGGCTGATCAAAGGCGGCTGGCTGGGAATCAAACGAATCTCGCGCTGTCATCCCTGGCATCCCGGCGGCTACGATCCCGTCCCTTAGCGGATCACGGATCACCGCAAGCAGCGCAGTCACTAAAAAAGAGGAGGCGTAATGAAACGATGGCGAATACCGCTGATCGCAGGGTTGGCGGTGATGATGATACTCTTGAGCGGATGTTCCGGCGGCGGCGGCATGAGGCACGAAAGTTGGCCGGGCCTGAGCATCGACGACGGCACGATCTACGCGGCCAACCTGGAAAGCGTCCAGGCTCTCGACGCTAAAACCGGCTCCGTGTACTGGACTTTCCCCCCGCAGCCGGAGAAGAATGTGGGGCCGTTTTACGCTACGCCGGTGCTGGCCTCGGATATCGGCCCGCACGGCACGCTCTTGGTCGCCGGAATGAAGGATCAAAAAGTCTACGCCCTGCAACTGGCCGACTCGCCCCAAGATTTGCCGGAGGTGCAATGGGTGTTCACCGAGGCCGCCGGACAGTACGTGGGCAGCGGCGTGGTGGCCGGGGATTTATTTATCATCGGCAACGGCGATGGACACGTGTACGCTCTGGACATCAACGACGGCCATCTGATCTGGAGCTTCGGCACGGGGGACCGGGTGTGGGCTACGCCGGTCGTCAAAGGGGAAACTGTGTACGTGGCCTCACTGGATCATCACCTGTACGCGCTCTCGCTGGCCGACGGCGAGGAACAATGGAACACCGAAATGGAAGGGGCGATTGCCTCCACGCCAGTGCTGGCGGGCAATTCGTTATGGGTCGGCGACTTCGCCAACACGCTCTATCAAGTGAACGCGGAAAGCGGCGCGATTGAGTGGCAACAAACCTTCGACGATTGGCTGTGGGCCACCCCGTTGGTGCAGGGAACGACGCTCTACTTCGCCGACGTAGGCGGAAAAGTCTACGCGCTGGATACCACCACGCACGCCTTCTTGTGGGAAAAACCCGCCGACGTGGGCGCGATGGTTCGCGCCCGCATGGCCCTCGACGAGCAAAACCATCGCTTATTCGTGGCCGGATACGAAACGGGCAAAATTTACGTCGTGGATACGCAAACCGGCGCGCGGCTTGATTGGGGCGAGGTGGTCGACGACCCAGGCGAGCTTCCGGCGGACCTGGTGCTCTCCGACAACACGCTGTACGTCATGCCGGTGATCTCCAAAACCCGCATCCGCGCCTTCGACGCGCACACCGGAAAAGTGCTGTGGGCCTATCCGCCCGCCGAATCAAAATAAAGGGGGACAACTGTGTGGGACGCAATCATCGTTAGACCCATCATCAACATTCTCTTGGTGCTCTACAAATACCTGGGGCACGAGACGATCATCGCCGTGACCTTGGTCACGGTGATCATCCGCCTGGCGATCACGCCGCTGACGCTCAAGCAACAGAAATCCGTCCGCAAGCAGCAGGAGCTAAAGCCGAAGCTGGACAAGCTCCAGGCGAAGTACAAAGACGACAAAGAGAAATTGGCGCAGGCGCAGATGGAACTCTACAAGACCGAGGGCATCAACCCCGCCGGAGGCTGCCTGCCGCTGCTGATTCAATTGCCGTTGATGATCGGCCTGTACCAAGGGATCATCCGCTCGCTGGCCGCCACGCCCTTGCAACTGCTGGCCCTTTCCAAGGACATCTACCACTGGATTCCCGGCCTCAGCTCGCTGATCCCGCTGCAAAGCAAATTCCTGTGGCTTGACCTGGCCCTGCGCGACCCGTATTACGTGCTGCCGGTGCTGGTCTTCATCACCGCCTGGATTTACCAGAAGATGGTCACGCCCCCGGCCACCGATCCGCAAGCCGAGGCGATGAACAAACAGATGATGATCATGATGCCCTTGATGACCGCCTTCTTCGCCCTATCCTACGCTTCGGGGCTAGCGATCTACTTCCTGGTTTCCAACCTCGTCGGAATCCTGCAATACCTGCTGTTCAAGGAACACTACGCCACCTCGGCGGTTCAGAAAAAGTCCTGAAGAACTAAGGAGTTTGAACCTATGGAACGAGAAATGATCGAGATCGAGGCTCCTTCGGTAGATGAAGCCGTGGTACTGGGGCTGACCCGCTTGGGCGCGGTGCGCGAGGAAGTGGACATTGAAGTTCTGCAAGAGGGCGTCCGTGGCTTCCTGGGGATCGGCTCACGTCGGGCCAAGGTGCGCTTGACGCGCCGCCCGCCGGCCGTAAC
>WFQZ01000349.1 GCA_015486785.1 Thermoflexales bacterium | reverse complement strand
CGTTTGTCAACAAGCGAGATCCCACGCAATTGACCGAGGCCGACTTGGATCGGGTGGCCGATTACATCACCCGCGAATACACCCGGCAGCCGTTGAGGTCGTTTCTCACGGTGGCGTTCCCCAATTCGGGGTTCACCCAGCCGGCCTATAACAAGCATCCGGAGAAACGGCTCGTCTACGCCGAACGAGTGTTGCGAGCCTATCGTGCCGACACGCCGACGTTAGACGTGCCGGGCGTGTTCACCGGACAGCCGGCTGCGGATGTGCCTTTCGATGTGAAAGGGGAACTGCTGCCCGGTCATGCTTACCGTCAACATATACCGCTGGCTACCGGCGAAGGGGTGATCAATTTTCATCCTTATGGGATGGCCGGGATTCCGGTCTCCGGCGCGGCGATGCTGGCCTTACAAGCCTTTCCGCTGGGGTGCGCCAAGTGCGGCGGCAAGCTGCTGGCGGTTCATTCCGATAACGATGAATTGACTTATCACTTTGCGGCTACTTTCTTGCGCCAGAATAGAGAAGCGGTGCAGTTGGCTCAGGCCGCCGGTAGCAAAAAGATGCCGGAGGCCAAACGTTCCCACCGCACGTTGTTGATTGAGACGCTGCTGAAGGCTGAATGGATGCGCCGCGATGCTCAGGAGGACGAGCGGCCGGCCTCTATCACCGCTTATCACCTCAGCAATAGCGGGCAAGGGCCGGGGTTGGATATCTACTATCTGCCGCTGGAAATCATCGGTTTCTTGCGGGTGATGGAGTCGGCGCGGTATCAGGCGGACTGGCACGGGATCGTTAATCGGGCTTGGGAGGTCGCGCCGAAGAAGAGGCGTGGGAAGCAAGCGCAGCTATTTGAGCCGCGTCGTAATTGGCTGTACGAAGATTTGTTTGGTTTACAGGATAGTCCCGGAAATGCCCGCCGTTTCTTGCGTACCTATTTCCTGCGGCTGGCGACGCGCTACGCGCAGGGGAAGACCGATCCGCGTAGTGGCTATTCGTTGCAAGAGGAGGCCAATCTGGTCTCGTGGAAGATCACAGCAGAGTTTTTGAGGAGGATATTGCATATGGATCGAGATCGTATTGAACAAATTCGTGCTCTGGGGGATAACTTGGCGGCTTACGTCAGCGGGCAGAATGATCGCCGCTTTTTCCAGCAGTTCTTCACGGTACAGCGATACGGTGATTTGCGCACGGCGTTGATTAAAGCAAATCTGGCTTATGTGCGGAATGGTCACGCGCCGCTGATCACGCTGGATCCGTACATCGCTGTGTTTGAGGAGGGGGACGAAGTGGCCCGCCCCGACTGGCGTTTGGCCCGCGATTTGGTGTTGATTCGTATGGTTGAGCGACTGTACGAACAAGGTTGGTTGGGGGGAAATGTGGATGCCCTGCCCGAACCTTCCAATGAGGAATCATAGGGGCAAGGGCAAGCCTGGCACAAGGGCAAGGGCAAGCCTGGCCCCGACTAAAAATTGACAAACAGGAGGTGTTGCAATGTCATTCGTAACTGGTTTGTTGTTGATTGACGCGCCGGCATCGGCGTTGAATAATCTGGGGAGCATTCCCGGCGCCCGCACCGACAACACGGTGGGGGTCAAACTGATCCGCGCCAAGGACGGTACTTACCCTTACGTTTCGGCGCAGGCGTTCCGCTACTGGCTGCGCACCACGTTGGAAGGTGCGGGGTTGGGGTGGCGAAAAGCTCCGATCTTTCGGGAGAAAAAAGTCGCTTACACCGACGCCAACCCGATTTTGTATTGGGACGATGACTTGTTTGGCTATATGCGTGCTCCTTCGAAGAAGACGGATGCGGTCCAAGCCCGTGAGTCGGATGAATCCCGTGTCGCGGCGACGCCAACGGCTGATACGGTGACGCGCGTTTCTCCTTTCCGGGTGAGCACGCTGGTCTCCATCGCCCCGGTGAACCCGACCGATGACTTCGGCACGATGTCCCGCCACGAGGGCGATCCGGTGCCTCACGAACATCAGTTCTACCGCACTACGCTCAAGGGGTTGTTCTCATTGGATTTGCACGCTTGCGGCACGTTCTCCTATCGGAGTAAGACCGGCTTCCGCAATCTAGATGACGAGCGGATCAAGTTGGCGCAGGAGCGGGCGTTGGAGCATCTGGAGATAGAGAAGTCATATCGTTTGCCCCAGGAGGAACGTGTGCAACGGGTGGCGACTTTGTTTGAGGGGTTGGCGCGTTTGCAAGGCGGAGCCAAACAGACGTTGCACTATACCGACGTTGCGCCGGATTTGGTCATTATGGCGGTGACCAAGGGCGGCAATCATATCTTCGCCCACGTTGTGGGGGCGACGAGGCGCGGTTTGCCGACGCTCAAACTTGATGCGTTAGCGGAGGCGTTGACGGTGTTTGAGGACGATATTTTGTCGGACGTGTACGTCGGTTGGGTGAAAGGATACCTGGACGAAGAACGGGCGGCATTCGAGGCGGCGTTGACCGATGGCGGGCCGTTGGCGGCGTTTGCGGATAAGATCCGGGTCAGCCATCCCCGTGACGCATTTTTCGCGTTTGT
>WFQZ01000348.1 GCA_015486785.1 Thermoflexales bacterium | reverse complement strand
GACCGCCACCTCGGCCACGCGCACCCCCATCTCGGAGGCCAGCGCGGGGATGAAGCGATGCAGCTCGCCGTACAACTGCACGTGTTTGGCCACTTCGCGGTGGTAAATCTTGAGCGAGCAGCCGTAATCGTGCAACTGCACTCCGGTCGCCTTGCCGATCAAACGATTGGCAATCGCCGAAGGCAGACGGCGCGAAAGGAACGGCTCCTTGCGCTGCTTCCGCCAGCCGCTCACGATGTCGTACCCACCCTCCTCCATCACCTGGAGCATCTGCGGAATGTCGGCGGGATCGTTCTGCCCGTCGGCATCCATCGTGATCACGTAAAGCCCCCGGGACAAATCAAAGCCCGCCGAAAAAGCCGCCGTCTGTCCAAAGTTGCGCCGAAAGCGCACGATGCGCAAGTTCGGCTCCTCGGCCTTCAGCTCGCGCAGCACGGCGACACTTTCATCTTGACTCCCGTCATCCACGGCGATGATCTCATAAGCCCGCCCCAGCGAGCGCAGCACCGATGACAACTCCGGGATAAACGAGCGCAAATTTCCGGCCTCGTTGTACACCGGCAACACAACCGAGATGTTGATTTCTGGTGATTCCACATCTGCCTCCTCTGCCTGCGCCTACACGCGCCCGATGCTTATACCACAGAACCTGCGCCCTCCAAGGCTTGCCGATGGGCGGAAGGGCGGTAGTATACTGCGCTATGTACGATTTCATTTTCCTCCACGCGCCGAGCGTGTACGATTTCCGGGAACGGGCCACCTTGTGGGGGCCGATCTCCGACCTGGTGCCCTCGACGCCCGTTTTTGATATGTATCCCCTGGGATTTTCCACGCTGATGGCGCATCTGCAACAAGCGGGGTTCAAAGTGCGGATCATGAACCTCGCCGCGCGGATGGTGCGCTCGGCGCGATTCTCGCCGGATCGCGCCATCAAACGCGCCTCGGCGCGGGCCTTCGGCATTGACTTGCACTGGCTGCCGCACGCGCACGGCTCGTTGGCCGTGGCCCAACGGCTCAAGCAAGCGCACCCGCAAACGCCGGTGATCTTCGGCGGCTACTCCGCCAGCTACTTCCACCAGGAGTTGATCCGCCGGCCCTACGTGGATTATGTGGTGCGCGGCGATTCCACCGAACACCCTTTGCAGTGGCTGCTGGAGCACATCGTGGCCGGGACCGAGCCGCGCGAAGTGCCCAACCTCACTTGGAAGGATCGGCACGGGGAAATCCACGTCAACCCGCAAACGTATGTGCCGCAGAGCCTCGATCACCTGACGATGAATTTTCATCCGGTGGTGCGCTCCGTGGTGCGCGACCTGGACTTGCTCAACTACGTGCCCTTTGAGCACTGGATGGAGTACCCGATTATGGCCGCGCTGACGGTGCGCGGCTGTAGCCGCAATTGCGCCATCTGCGGCGGATCGGCGTTCGCCGGGCGGCGCGTCACCAACCGCACCAGACCCGCCTTCCGTTCGCCGGAAAAGCTGGCCGCCGACGTGCGGGCGATGGGCAAACTCAGCCACGCGCCGGTCTTCATCCTCGGTGACTTGCGCCAGGCGGGGATGGATTACGCGGATCGCTTCTTCCGCGCGGTGCAGGGATTCGACGGCGCGGTGATCGTGGAGTTCTTCCAGCCGGTGGATCACGCCTATATGGAAAAGCTCGCCGCCGCCCTGCCCAACTTCCTGGTGGAATTTTCCCCCGAATCGCACGACCCGCGCGTGCAACGCGCCTCCGGCAAGGCTTACCGCGCCGGGGACATTGAACGCACCATCGCCGCTTGCCTGGATGCCGGAGCGCAGCGGTTTGACCTCTTCTTTATGATCGGCATGCCTCAGCAGACGGCGGAATCCGCCTTGGAAACGGTGGATTACTGCCGGGGGCTGCTGCAACAGTTTGACGATCCGCGCCTCATCCCCTTCACCTCGCCGCTCGCGCCGTTCCTTGATCCCGCCAGCCTGGCGTATGAGCACCCGGATCGTTACGGCTATCGGCGGTTCGCGCACACCTTGGAAGACCATCGGCAATTGCTGCTGCGTCCCACGTGGAAGCACATCCTTTCCTACGAAACCAAATGGATGTCCCGCGACACGCTGGCCCAGGTGACTTACGAGGCCGGTTTCCGACTCAACCGCCTCAAGCGGGAGTTCGGCTTGATCGGCGCGGCCAAGGCCGCCGAAACGGAAGCCCGCATCGGCCAGGCGCGGGCGTTGATGGCACAGATTGACCAACTGATGGCGCGGCTGGACGGTGCGGCATTGGAATCCGCGCTGCGGGCACTCAAACCGCAGATTGACGCGGCCAACACCTCCACCGTCTGCGATAAAAGCGAGCTGGACGTGGCTTCGCGCCGCAAAATCCCATTCAAACTGCTCAACCTCGCGCGTGTGGGGCTGGGCCTGGAGGAAAAATAATGGATAACGTGATTCCCCTTTCGGAGGATGAAGTCGCCGCTTTGCGGGCATGGTTCACAACATACGTTCACAGCTTCCCGCAGGACGACGCGGAGATGGCGCAAGCCTTCTCTCTGAAGGAAGCGCACTCGCTACGGGTGCGGGATGAAGCCCTGGCGATTGGCCGCTCGCTCAACTTGCGTCCCGACCAAATGCGGCTCGTGGAAGCGATGTCCCTGCTGCACGACGTGGGCCGCTTCGCGCAGTTCGCGCGGTATCGCACGCTCTCCGACCGGAAGTCAGAGGATCACGCCCTGTTGGGCGTCCGCGTGTTGGAAGAAGAAGGCCCGCTAGACGCCTTGGCGCCCCAGGTGCGGCATCTGATCCTGTGCGCCATCACCTACCACAACCGCCCCGCGCTGCCGGCGGACGAATCGGAGCCGTGCTTGTTCTACGCCAAATTGCTGCGCGACGCCGACAAACTCGACATCTGGCGGGTGGTCATCGCCTACTACCGGCAGATGCACGAACAACGCAGCACGGTCATCGAGATGGGGTTAGCGGATACGCCGGGCATCTCTCCCGCCGTCTACGAGGACTTGATGAGCGGACAAATCGTGCAGATGACCCACATCAACAACCTCAACGACTTCCGGCTGTTACAAGCCGGCTGGGTCTACGACCTCAACTTCCCCTGGACGCGCAAACTCGTCCAAGAGCGAGGCTACCTGGACGAGTTACGCACTTTCCTGCCCGATCTCCCGCAAGTGGAAGAGATTTTCAGCACCTTGCGGGCACGGCTGGCGGCAGATCACCACGTCTCGTAATGCACCGCCTCGGCGCGGAATCGTTCCACCGCGCCTTTCTGCTCGGCGGGATGGCCCACCGCGACCATAGACACCGGCGTGACATGCTCCGGCAAGTGCAGCAGCTTGCTCACCGCCGGAACGCGCGTGGGGTTGGGGTAGACGGCTAACCACACCGCGCCCAGCCCCAGCGCGTGCGCGGCCAACAGGATATTTTGCGTGGCCGCCGCGCAATCCAACGCCCAGTAACGCTCGGAGCGCGTCGTATCGGCGCACACAGCAATCGCCAGCGGGGCTTGGCGCAGCATCTTGGCGTGCGGATGCACGGTGATGATCTGCTCCATCACCGCCCGTTGGCGGATGACGACGAAATGCCACGGCTGGCGGTTGTTCGCCGAAGGGGCGTACATTCCCGCCCGCAGCAACGTTTGGAGCATCTCCTCAGAAACCGGCTCGGCGGTGTACTTGCGGATGCTTCTGCGAGTAAAAAGAGCTTCTAACGTGTCCATCATGACCTCCATTTTGCAGTGAGGAGCGACGCACTTTGGCAGGGAAACAAAAAGCGCGGGCTTGAAAGTCCGCGCTTTTGCTTGCCGAAGGTGGGAGTCGAACCCACATGGGAGTTACCCGAGCGAGTTTGAGTCGCTTGCGTCTGCCTATTCCGCCACTTCGGCTTGACGGCGGCATTGTAACGGAAGGCTTGATTTTGTCAAGCCTGGAGACGCAGCCGCTGCGGGTGCGTGTAGATGCGCATGCCGTACCGCCGGACGTATCCCACGCCGGTGATGCCCCACTGCTGCGCCAGGTTGACGGACATAGAGGTAAACGCCGTCAGGCTGGCGACGAGCGGCACACGCATCCGCGCGGCCTTGCTGATCATCTCGGAGGAGACGCGCCCGGTCGTGCCGATCACCATCCCCGCCGGATCGCAGCCTTCCAGCAGGCAATGGCCCATCAGCTTATCCAAGGTGTTGTGCCGCCCCACGTCCTCGGCCAGGAAGCGCAGCTCCCCGCGCGGGGTGAACAGAGCACTGGCATGCAATCCCTGCGTTTGGCGGTAGAGTTGCGCCTGAGCTTTGAGCTGCCCCAGCATGACGTTAAGCTCCTGCGGCGAAAGAGATAGCTCGGTGGTGAGCGGGCCGTCCGGGTGAAACATCCCGCCCAAGACCTGCCCCTGGCCACACCCGGAAGTCAACAGCCGCTCCCCGTCGAGCGGCGGGACTTGGTGCGTGAGCCACACATCGGCGCAAGTGTTTTCCCGCGCCCAGTGGAATGCAGCCACCTCATCCCGGCGCTGGATGATGTTGGAGTAGTACAAGAATCCCAGCACCAGGGCTTCGAGTTGCACCGGCGAAGCGGCAATGTTGAGCAGATGCACTCCGTTGACCTGGAGGCACAATTTGACCTCCGGCGGCAGCGGTAACGACTGCCGACTGATGCCCTGAGGCGTCCACAGAGTGATCGCGTGATGCTGCATAGGCGACTACAACTCCCGCTCCGGGTGACGAACGTCCAAACGCCCCATCACCCGCAGGATCACGAAGCTGATGATCGTGCCGGTGCTGGCTAAAACCCAATCGCCCACGCCGGCAGCCGCGCCGACCGCCGACATCGTCCACACCAGCGCAGCCGTCGTCAGCCCGTGAACGGTACGCTGCCCGGTGATGATCGTCCCCGCGCCGAGGAACCCCACGCCCTGCACCAAGGCCGCCATAATGCGGGTGGGGTCCATCGTCAACGTATCCACCTGCACGCGGATCAACTCCGGGATTCGCTGGGCCAACACCATCACCAGGGCCGAGCCGAGCGTCACCAGCATAATCGTGCGCAAGCCCGCCGGTTTCTGCTCCGATTCTCGTTCATAGCCCACGATGCCGCCCAACAGCGCGGCACCGAGCAACCGCACGATCAACGTAAAATCACTCACTTGATTTTCTCCTTGACTCTCCTCATTCCCTTACCCGCCGGCGCAGAGGCCGCCAGATAAGCGAGCACAGTATAAACCTTTTGGAGGCCCTTCACAAGTTAGGCCCTGAGGCGACAATGAGTTCATAACAGCTTCATTTGACTTTTGAATGGGGGTGCTCTATATTTGGCACAGGATGAAGTGCGGCTATGCTACGAGAGTCCATGGCGGTGTCACTTATACGGGTTTCCGTGTAATATACCAAAATGGGGGCATATACGGAATGTTTTTGTATAATAACTGTTGGGCGCGCTCGTCGTGAGAGACACCTATCGAATTAACGAGCTTAAAGGGGTTAGTTATATGACCAAAGCAGAGGTAATGGATCTGACAACAATTTGCCAGAGCTTCCCTGAAATTCCAGAGCCTTGTATTCCGCGTGAAAATATTCTAGATACCATAGACAGAATATTTGAGGGCGGTACAGAATTAGTTGTCGTTGAGGGAGTAGGAAGTATTGGCAAAACAATCCTTCTTGCCCAGTTCGCGAATAGACATCCCGATCACACATTTTCGCTTTTTGTCAGGCCTGCAAGTCGTTGGGCATACGATCCAGCGTTCTTGCGCTTTGACCTGTGCAACCAACTCGAGTGGGCAATTTTTCAAGAGGAACTCCGCATGACGGAAGCGGCCGATGACACTTTTCTGGGCGATCGTTTGCTCAAGCTTCACCGACGCGCTCGACGAAAAAAAGAGACTTTCTACTTCTTAGTTGATGGGTTGCACAATGTTCCGGAAGAGGATGCGCAGATCCGTGAATTAGTACTAGATATGCTACCGTTTGGCCTCAAGGGTTTTTGCTTTCTGGTTGCCGGTGAACTTGAGCAGATCCCTAGAGATATGCGAGAAGGTGTTCGTCACAAATCTTTTCCACTATCGGGATTTACACCGGATGAGACCGCAAGGTATCTGGCGGATTTGGAAATAGGCAGGGAGTCACTTGAAGAAATACACCGTACATGCAAGGGAATTCCTGGCAATCTGGCAAGTGTAAGACGCATTTTGCTGTCCGGTGTAGATGTTCAGAATTTGCTTGACGAAATGCCAGACAAATTGCCCAATCTGTTCCAAATTGAGTGGCGCAAAGTTAAGACCGATGATGACAGACAGCTGAAACTACTTGCAGTCCTAGCACATGACCGCAAGCGGCATTCTATAGAAGATTTGGTGCAAATATTGGGTCTAGAAGCTGCAACGATTCGCGATTTGCTTCAAGATTTGGGCTTTGTGGAAATCGATCCTCAGAGCCACGAGATAGGCTTTGTGTCAGAGGCATTTCGTGGATTTGCGGCTGTCCAACTACAGCATTTGAAGAGGACTGTCCATGATCTTTTGATCAGTCATTTATTCGCTGATCCGGATAGTGACGCAGCTCTAACTTATCTGCCCAGTTACCTGGAGCAGGCAGGACGATTTGAGGACCTTCTTAATTACCTTTCACCTGACAATTTTACAAAAATGCTACAGATTAGTCAGTCTCTGAGTCCCGTGCAACAGAAAGCAGAACTGGGAGTGAACGCTGCATATAAACTGCGACGAGATGGGGATTTGATGCGGTTTGGAGTGCAGAAATCTGTGATGACCGGGCTTGACGGGGCCGTGATATGGCAGTCTGAGGTTGAGGCCCGAATGGCATTGAAGGATTATGAGTCTGCCATTGCTTTGGCACAGAGCGCTGTTCTAAAGGAGGAACGCCTACATCTGTTGGCTCTCATAGCCAAGGCAGAGCGCGAGCAGGGGCTATCGCCGGAAGGAGAGTTGATAGAGCAGATTCGTCAGTTGTATACACAAGTTGATCTCACTAGTTTAGGCAGCGCACGAGCCATTGATCTTGCGTCAGACTTGCTCTACTCTACTCCCGATCTCGCCATTGAGCTGGTAGAGAAAGCCACGGATACGGGGAGGGAAGAGAATGCTCTAGATTGGGCTCTTGCCAAGTTCTCTATTGCCGCACTTGATTCGGACAACGAACCGCATCTGGCCGCAGATACCGTTGAAGGCATCCGTTCTCGCATAAAGGATCCCAAGGTTCGCAGGTTTTCCACGGAAGTTTCTCTTCTGATTGGGGAGTATTCGGCTGGTGAGGTTATAAGGCAAGTTGAAAAGCTTTCGGGAACGGACGATCGTTTGTATTTGTTATCTAGGTGGGCTATGGACAATAGAGAACGTGAGGATGCTGCGGAAGTTGTTGAGTTTGCCTTGGATCTAGCGATTAAGGCAACACCTTACTCACCTAATGCCACGATCTTTCGTCAGATAGCAACCCCACTGCCTTTTATTCCGGATGAATCTAAAACAAGAACCCTTGTCAGAAGTTTTGACGCTCAGAAAGGCACTGTGGAGCGCTACGGACCTTCTGAGGACTTTGTGAGGCTTCAACTCTTGCTTGCACAGGCCGAAAGCAAGCACAACATTGAGGCGGCATACAATCGAGTCATTGAGGTATATTCTTATATCCTAGATCTAGAAGATCTCGCTACTAAAACGGCATCTATGGCTCGGTTGGCTGCGACACTGGTTGATCTTGATTCCGAATTGAATTCTGAAGACAGAGATCAAATACACACATTGGTACAAGATAACCTAAGAAAAGACGTGAATCTGTTGCTTGATGCTACAGCAGAACATTACTATGCCACTCGTAACATTATCCGGGCTCTAGCAAAGGCCAAGCCTGAAATGGCACTTGAGTTGGCAATGGCTCTGAACACGGAGGCCCGAAGAGATTTGGCACTTCTTAACTTGGTTGAGTCCGCCAGTCAGATACAAGCGGCTAAGCTTGATTTGCGATTTTTGAACAGGGTTATTGATCAATTTGTTGACCAAGATTTGCGGGACGAAGCATGTCTCCAAGTCATAGTAAGGCTATCCTTAGTGTCTGAAAGAATGGCAACTCTAGTTGAGAACGCATTACCTCTAATCCATCGCATAGAGGATATTCAGGATGCTCGGGAGAGAAGCAACGCTTGCTGCCTGGCATACGCTTTCTTGATGAAACAAGATCCTGAACGGTACTCTGGACTGATGTCTCATTTGCTGAAGCTGTTGCAATCAGCATGGCAATCAATTGATGTTGGATGGGACAAGATTGACGTTGGCTTCAAGATCACTAGGTCTTTGGCCAAGTACACATTGGAGACTGCACAGACGTACCTAGGACGTGCTGAAAGACATCGAGAAGAGATATTGTTGGATGCTAATCTTACCGCTCGTGTATACCTGGCTTGCCTTCGGCTTGCCGTAAGAGCCTACAGCGGTCTGCTTCCCCGGAAGATAGACTCAGAAGATGATTTGGAGTCTCTTGCACAACTCATTGAGCACGTACCTTCGCATGGAGAACGGGCGAGTCTGTGGGCAGAGCTGGCACTTCGCCACCAATTTAATGGACAGTTGAATGAATGTAGACGTATTGTAACCGAACGTGTTAAGCCTCTGCTCTTGGGTATAAGTAATGGAGATGCTAAATATCGTGGCGATGTGATTGTTGTGACAGCGCCCGCTTTGTACTATGCCCATAAACAGACGGCACTTGAACTTATTTCTGAGTTGCCAGTGCATCCAAGGGACGAAGCTTATGCACGGATCTGTGAAACTATTCTTCGCAAACGACCTCTCTCTGAACCATACGATTATTCAAAAGGACAAGGTTACGATGTAACTTATGAGGATATAGTGGATATTTGTGATCTGCTGCACCGGATGGACAATGACAGTCATATATACCATTTTGTGGAATGCATCTCTGATAGTGTAACCTGTAGGCATCGCAAAGATCGCTTTTCACGACAACAGCGAGCTGATATCGTGGTTCGTTTGGAAGGGGTAGTCAATGATAAGCTTCCCAGCGAACGGCACATTAAGCACGCTGGCTACAAGATTGGTGCTCAGGCTCAGATTGCCCGGATTCAACGAGCTAGCCCTCAAGTGTGGTTGAACCTAGCTGATTCAGCTCGGAAGATACCCAATCTTGCTGACCGCGTCCTGGTTTTGTGTATGATTGCTGCCGCTATGCCAACCAAGGGAGGGACCAGACGCAAGGAATTGCTTGAGGAAGCTAAGCAACTGATTGAGCGTATCCCAACAGATCTGGACAGAATAGAACGTTATGAGGATCTTGCTTCCACGGCGTTGAACATAGATAGAGGCATATCCAGGGAGAGTCTCGAGCTGGCAATGAAGTATGCTGTAGATAACGACAGGCCGGAGTTATACCCAGTTCAGCGGCGGATTAT
>WFQZ01000347.1 GCA_015486785.1 Thermoflexales bacterium | reverse complement strand
TGGGGTCGGCCACACGGCGCACGCCGATCTTGCGGAATTTGCGGGCGATGTCGGCGGTGTTATCGTGGGTCAACAGCCGATCCGGGCGCACGGTGATGATCTCGCCGGGGGTCAGTTCGCGCCCGGCCTGGCGGGCCAGGACTTTTTCCACAAACGTATGCGCGGCCATCACTCCCTCCGGTAAGGTTTGAGCAGGGCCGCCGGATAAGAGGCGTTGCGTCCGGCCAGCACCAGGGCCAAGATGGTCACCAGGTAAGGCAAAGCGAGGAACGTCTCATAGGGGATGGGTAGCTGCAAGCCCATCGCCTGAAGGCGCAATTGCAACGCGAAAGTGCCGCCGAAGATGAGCGACCCCAGCGTCACCTTGAACGGGTCCCAGTTCCCGAAGATCACCAAGGCGATGGCGACCCAGCCGCGTCCGGAGACGATGCCGTGCGTGAACGCGCCCAGTTGGGCCAGCGAGAGGAACGCGCCGCCCGCCGCCATCAGCCCCCCGCCGATGGCCAGCGCGGCATAGCGGATGGCGTAGACGTTGACCCCGGCGGCGTCCACCGCTTCGGGGTTTTCGCCCACGGCGCGGAGTTTAAGCCCAAAGTCGGTGTAGTAGAGAATCCACCAAGCCAGGGGCACGATCACCAGGAAGGTGAGGTAGGTGAGCAAGTATTGTTCGCTCAGCGGGCCGAGGATCGGGAGGTCGCCAAACGGGCGCAGTTGCGGGAACGGCTCAATGGAAGGCGGCGTCGCCAATCCGCCGTACCGGAGGCGGAACGCATAGAGCGAGAGTCCGCTCAGCAGCAGGGTCAAGCCCAAGCCGGAGACGTGCTGATTGACGCCGAAGCTCACGGAAAACAACGCCATCAACAGCCCGGCCAGGATGCCACTGATGATGGCCGCCAGCAAGCCGCTCCACAGCGAGCCGCTGATGTCGGCCACGTAGAACCCGACGAACGCCCCAAAGAACATCGTGCCTTCGATGCCCAGGTTGAGCACGCCCGCCCGTTCGGTGTAAGTTTCGCCGATGGCCGCCAGCAGAATGGATGTAGCAACGCGCAAGGTTGCGGCGGATAAACTTACGATGAAGTCCATGAGGTCCTCCTTCGGATGCGGTAATGTTGCAGCAGGAACATCGCCAGCGTCACCAGCAGCATCGTCGCCTGGGTAACTTCGCCCAGGTACACGGGGACGCCTAGCGAACGGCTCACGGTCTGCGCCCCGGTATCAATCACGCCGAAAAACAGCGCGGCTGCGCCCACCCCCCAAGCATTCAACGCGCCCAGTGTGGCGATGATGATGCCGGTGTAGCCGTAGCCGGCGGAAATGGCATCGGTGAGGTGGTATTGGATACCGGCGATTTCACAGACGCCGGCGATGCCGGCGATGCCGCCGCTCACCAAGGCCGAGATGAGCATCGTGCGCTCCACGTCAATGCCGGCGAAGCGGGCCGCCGGTTTCCCCAGCCCCACGGCACGCATTTTCAGGCCAAAGGGCGTGCGGGTGAGCACGAACCACAGCACGATCACGGCCAGCACGGCGATCAGGAAGCCCAAATTGAGCCGCGAGTGCGCTACCAGCTTGGGCAGGTGCGCCGAGGGCGCGATTTCCGGCGATTGCGGCCAACCGGATTCGGGATTGCGCCACGGGCCGTTGAGCAACGCGCTGACGATGTAGGCCATCACCGAGTTGAGCAGCAAAGTCGTCACCACCTCATCCACGGCCCACTTGACTTTGAGCCAGGCGGGCAGCCAAGCCCACGCCATTCCGGCCAGGAATCCGCCGACCAGCATCACGGTCACCGCCAGCGGCATAGGGAGCTTGCCGACGATCAAGCCCAGTCCGGCGGCGGCAATCGCCCCGGCGTAGAGCTGTCCCTCCGCACCGATGTTGTAGTATCCGGCGGAAAAAGCGAAGGTCACGGCCACGCCGGTCAGAATCAACGGGGTAGAGGAGACCAACACTTCCAGCAAGCTGAAGCGGCTGGAAAGCGGCGCGATCAGGAAGTAGTAGTAGGCTTCCAGGGGATTGGCCTTGCCCCACAGGATAAGTCCAGAGGTCAGGATGAATGTTCCCAGCAGGGACAAAATCGGGAGCAGTAATCGCCATCCCACCGAAGGATTCTCGTTCTTTTCAATGATGAACTGCGCTTTAGACATCGTTGACTTCCTCCTTCACCGCTCCGGCCATCATCAAGCCAAGCTGCTCCGCCGTGGCTTCTTGAGCCGGGAGCAGTCCCACGATTTCGCCTTCGTAGATCACGGCGATGCGATCCGAAAGCGCGAGGATTTCGTCCAAATCCTCCGAAATCAGCAGCACGCCCGCGCCGCGCTTGCGCTGCGCCAACAGTTGCTCACGGACGTAATCGGTGGCCCCGATATCCAGCCCGCGCGTGGGCTGCGGGGCGATGACCACCTTCGGGTTACGCGCCAGCACGCGGGCCAGGAGCACTTTTTGCATATTGCCGCCCGAAAGGGTGCGGATGGGATCGGTGGGCCGGGCTTTGATCTGGAATTGGGCGATCAGGTCTTCCGCGTAGGCCAGCATCGCCGCGCGATCCAGGGTCATGCCCTTGGTGAACTCCATCAGACGTTCCAAGGTCAGGTTTTCGGCCACCGAAAGCTCGCCCACGACGCCTTTGTGGCGGTCGGAGGGAATGCGCCCCACACCGGCGGCGGTGAAATCCGCCGGAGAGCCGCCGGTCACGTCATGCTCGCCCACGAGGATGCGCCCGGCGGTCGGCGGGCGGACGCCGCTGAGCGTTTCGGCCAATTCGCGCTGCCCGTTTCCGCCCACGCCGGCGATGCCGAGAATCTCGCCGTGACGCACGGTCAGGTTGATGTTCTTGAGCGCGGGCATGTTCTGATCGTCCAGGGCGTGCAGGCCGACCATCTGCAAAGCCGGTGCGCCGGCCTCCATAGATGAGCGACGGCTGACGCCGAAGGTCTCGCGTCCCACCATCATACGCGCCAGGGCCGAGGGGCTGGTGTGGGCCGTTTCCACCGTTTCAATGACCTGCCCATCCCGCAGGACGGTGACACGGTCGGTAATCGCCATCACCTCATCGAGCTTGTGCGTGATGAAGACAACGGACAGCCCTTCCTTTTGTAACCGGCGCAGCGTCTCAAAGAGCGCATCAACTTCTTGCGGGGTGAGAACGGCGGTCGGCTCATCCAGGATCAGCACTTTGGCATTGCGGTAGAGGGCCTTGAGGATTTCCACCCGCTGCCGTTGGCCCACGGAGAGATTCCCCACGATGGCCGAGGGGTCAATATCTATGCCGAACCGCAGCGCGGCAGCGGCAACTTGCTCCTCAATCTCCGCATAGCGTAAGCGGAAACTGCCGGTAAAACCCAACACCACATTTTCGGCCACGCTCAAGGTTGGGACGAGCGCAAAGTGCTGCGTCACCATCCCGATGCCCAGGGCGATGGCGTCTTTGGGCGAATGGATACGCACCGCTTGTTGCCGCACAAAAATCATCCCTTCGTCGGGATGATACAAGCCGTAGAGTATCCGCATCAAGGTGGTCTTGCCCGCGCCGTTTTCGCCCAACAGCGCGTGAACTTCGCCTTGACGCAGCGAGAAATTCACCTCGCGGTTCGCTATCACCGGGCCGAATCTCTTGGTGATCGCCTGCATTTCAATGATATTGTCCATGCTTCCCCGTCACCTCCATCAGACAAGAAGAACCCGGAGACCGGCTCCCAGACGGTCGGCCTCCGGGCACCAGTAAGGAACTAGGTTCAGGAATCGCTCGCCGGTTGCGCCTCGTCAATATCCAGGCGGAACATACCGGTCTTCAGCTCTTGCTCCCGCTGCTTCACCAGCTTCAGCGTGTCCGCCGGAATCTTGGAGTCCATCCCGTGGTACGGGGCCAGGCTCGCGCCGCCCTTTGCCATCATGCTGAAGTCCCGCAGGTCTTGGGCGGTGTACGACTTCGCGTTGAGCTGCTTGATGACGTACTCGACGGTGGGCGACATATCCCACACCGGCCCGGTGATCACGTGATCAGGCCCCAGATCGTATTGGTCGCTCATATTGCCGAAGGCGTAGACGTTCTTCTCAACGGCAGCTTCAATCACCCCGAACCGCTCGGCGAACAGAACATCGGCCCCGGAATCGATTTGCGCCAGGGCAGCTTCCTTCGCCGCCGCCGGATCGAACCAGCTATTGATGAACGTCACCAGGACTTTGGCGTCGGGATTGGACTCCTTGGCCCCCTGGATAAAGGCGTTCACGATACGGTTGACTTCTGGAACCGGGTAGCCGCCGACAACGCCGATCACGTTGGACTTGGTCACGCCGCCGGCGATCAGGCCGCACAGGTACGCCGGTTCGTGAATCCAGTTATCAAACACCGAGACGTTCGGCTCCGAAGGCCCTAGGCCCGAGCCAAAGACAAAAGCAATGTCCGGATAATCAGCCGCCACCCGGCGCACGGCTTCCTCGTTGCCGAAGGCATCGCCGAAGATGGCGTCCGGCTTCTTCTGCTCGGCGACTTCGCGCAAGATGCGCTCCATATCCCCGGAATAGCCGATGTCGTCCGTCCATTCGTACTTGATCTTGCCTTCGTCAGCCGCTTTTTGCAGCGCGGCATGAATCACTCCATCCCATGGCTCCTCAATGGGCGTCGCATACGCGGCGTAGATGTAAGGGACTTTGGATTCCTCCTGCGCCGGTTTCTGGGCCGGCGAGCACTGCACAGAAAGTAGCGCGATAGCGGCAATCACAACAATCAACCCCAAGCGTTTCAATGACATGACTCTACTCCTTTACTATGGTGAAAGTGAAAGATAAATGGGTCAAAACAAATCACGAGTTTAGTGGACCGGCATCACCTCCTAAAATAAGGGCTAAAAGCGGCCCCAAAAGGCCTGCGACAAACCAGCATGGTCATTTTACCGTCAAAGGACTTGTTAGACAAGTGCGGGGGGTCATTTACCAAAGCGATGGTGATGCTATAATTCCCCGTGGAGGCATTATGACGGTAGAGGATCGGCAGGACGATTTGACGCAGCACATTGTGGCCGAGGCACAACGGCGCGTAGAGGAGCAGCACAAGGCTGAAGTGCCGCAATGGCAACGCCACGTGGTGATGGCGGTCAATCGCGGGGCGTATTGGCTGGCCAAGCACTGGCTGGCCCTGTTCAACGTGCTGGCGGGATTGTACATCGGCGGGGCGATCCTGGCGCCGGTGTTGATGCACTATGGACATCCGCGCATGGCGGACGCCTTGTATCGGTTTTACGCGCCGTTCTGCAATCAACTGTCGTTCCGTTCCTGGTTCTTCTTCGGCCCGCAAATGAAGTATCCGCTGGAACATCCGTTGCCGCTCCAAGAGATGGTCGCTTACAGCCAGGCGATTGGCGCCGGGAACGCGGCCATGGGATACAAGATGGCCTTGTGCCAGCGATGCACGGCCATTTACGGCTCCATCTTCCTGCTGGGAGTGATCTACGCGCTCTTGCGGCATCACGTCAAGATTCCCGCGCTTTCCTTGATCGCTTACACGATCATCGGCATCGTCCCGATGGGGCTGGATGGCGCGTGGCAAATGGGGAGCGAAATCCTCAAGGATATGACGCCCAATCTCATCCATCAGGCCTATGAAGCGACGGCACTTTCGCGCACCATCACCGGCACGCTGTTTGGGGTGGGACTGGTCGGGTTGGTCTATCCCAATATGAATTACTACTTCGCCGACATTCGGAAAACTTTACAAGAACGATTCGGCTGGCATTGAAACACATTTCTTAAGGAAAGAGGAGGCATTTTATGACACCACCTTTCGGCCCGATTCTACTGCACATCGGGAACTTGAGCGTTCACTGGTACGGCGTGCTCATCGTGACCGGCATCATGCTGGGCGCGGCTACCGCCGCTTATCTCGCAGAGCGCAATCACGTCAACCCAGATAAGATTTGGGACATGCTCCTGATCGCCGTCATTTTCGGCATCATCGGAGCGCGATTGTATCACGTCTTCTCCAGTCCCGCCGTGGGCGTAGGATGGAGCTACTACAAAGAGAACCCCAAGGCCATCTTCTACATCTGGAACGGCGGCTTGGGGATTTTCGGGGCGATCTTCGGCGGGGCCTTGGGCGTGTTGCTCTACGCCTGGTACACCCACTCCCGCCCGATCCAGTTGATGGATTTTTCCGCACCAGGGTTGGCCATCGGGCAAGCCATTGGCCGCTGGGGCAACTATATGAACCGCGAGCTTTACGGCCCGCCGACCACGCTGCCGTGGGGCTTGAACATCCCGCCGGAAGCCCGCATCCCGCCATACAACGACCTTGACCGCTATCCACTCAGCACCCGCTTCCAACCCACCTTCCTTTATGAATCCTGCGCCGCGCTCCTGCTCTACTTTTTCCTGCTCTGGCTGGCGATCAAACACCAGGACAAGCTCAAGGAGGGCGATCTCATCGTCATCTACTTGATGGGGTACGCGGCCATCCGCTTTGGCACGGAGTTCCTGCGCCCCGACGCCTGGATGGCGACTCAGACGCTGGCCACGGCGCAAGTGATCTCGCTCGCGCTCTTCGCCATCGGCGCGATCATCATGCTAATTCGTCATTGGCCGCGTCGGGCAGCGGCCTAGCTCAAGGCAACGGGGGCCGCGATGCGTAAGTTTTCATCCTACGGGCCGGTAGATAAGGACCTGCACTACTACGTGCCGCGCAAGAAGTTGGTGGAGTTCGCGTGGCAGCAACTGCGCGGCGAGCCACCGAGCAAGGGCGGGCATTACATCACCGTGTGGGCGCCGCGTCAGCGCGGCAAGACCTGGGTGATGCGCGAGGTGCTGTGG
>WFQZ01000346.1 GCA_015486785.1 Thermoflexales bacterium | reverse complement strand
GACATCACCTTGAACACCGCCGAGGACATGGCGAAGTACAAGATCGGGGTGCAGACCGGCACAGTCCACGAGACTTGGGTGCAAGAGAACTTGGTGGACAGCGGCAAGATGTCCGCCGACAACGTCTCGCACTACGACCGCGCCGAGTTGGCCATCGCCGACCTGAAGAACGGGCGCGTTGACGTGGTGGCGATGGACTACTACGCCGCGCAGGCCTATATCAAGCAGGGCGGCATCAAACTCGCGCTCAAGCAGAATCTCTCCGGCGAGAATCTCGCCATCGCCGTCCCCGAAGGGGCGAAAGGCTTGCAATGGCACCTTAACCAGGTGATCCAGCAGCTTTGGGACGAAGGCTACATTGAGAAGCTGGCGCAACAATACCTCACCGGGAACGCCGAATAAATGAAGTGGGGCTTCCGAGACCCTCGGAAGCCCCGCACAAAGGGGGACTCTATGGACAAACTCCCGGACATCATCAACAGCCTGCCTTACCTTTTGGGCGGCGCGTTGCTTACCATCGCCGTGACCGTGCTCGCTTTGAGCATCGGATTTCTGCTGGGCGTGCCGCTGGCCCTGATGCGCGTTTACGGCAGCAAAGGGCTGGCGAAATTTGCCGCCGTCTACAGCACCGTGATGCGCGGGCTGCCCTCGCTGGTGGTGCTGTTCATCCTGTTCTACGGCCTGGCCTCGTTCATTAGCCTGCCGGCCTTCGTGGCCGGAAGCGTGGCCCTGGGCGTGTGCAGCAGTGCCTATCAGATGGAATTGTTCCGTGGCGCGATTCAATCGGTGGGACAAGGGCAACTGATGGCCGCCCGCGCTTTGGGCATGACCCAGCTTCAAGCCATCCTCCACATCATCATCCCGCAAGCCATCCGCCTGGCGATCCCCTCGTGGTCTAACGAAGCCGCCGTCGTGCTCAAGGACTCATCCTTGATCTACACCGTGGGGCTGGCCGAACTGCTCCGCCGTTCGCAGCAAGTGGCCGCCCGCACTTATCAATCGTTCATCGTGTACAGTCTCTGCGCGTTGATTTATTTCGTGCTGACCTTTATCACCAATCGCGGGCTGGATCGCGCCGAAAAAGCGTTGCGGCTTCCTTCGCCGGTAGAAAGTGTCTAGCCGCAGTTCAAAGAGGAGAGATCATAGTGAGTGACGCAATCGTAATCGTCAAAGATTTACATAAGGCTTACGGGAAAACCGAAGTGCTCAAAGGCGTTTCGTTGGAGGTGGACGAGGGCGAAGTGCTGGTCGTCATCGGGCCGAGCGGGACCGGCAAGAGCACCATGCTCCGCTGCATCAATCTGCTCACGCGCCCCGATAAGGGGCGGATATGGATCGACGGCATGGAGATCACCGCGCCGGGGGCCAACGTCAACCACATCCGCCAGCGGGTAGGCATGGTGTTCCAGGATTTCAACCTGTTCAATCACCTGACCGCGCTCAACAACATCACCATCGCCTTGACCAAAGTCAAGAAGATGCCCAAGGATCAAGCGCAAGACCTGGCCCACTTTGAGTTGGAGCGGGTGGGCTTGCGCGACAAGGCCGATCTCTACCCGGCGCAGCTTTCCGGCGGACAGAAGCAGCGTGTCGCCATCGCCCGCGCCCTGGCGATGGACCCGCGCGTGATGCTGTTTGACGAGCCGACTTCCGCCCTGGACCCGGAACTCATCGGCGAGGTGCTGGAGGTGATGAAGAAGCTGGCCCGCGAGGGGATGACCATGGTGGTCGTCACCCACGAGATGGGATTCGCCCGCGAGGTTTCCACGCGCATGATCTTTATGGAGCACGGCGTCATCGCCGAGGAAGGCCCCACCAAGGACGTGTTCTACAATCCCCAGCATCCGCGCACCCGGCAATTCCTGGGCAAGATCACGGAGTTGTACGGCAAACATCAGGACGAGGCTTGATCATGGCTGGTTGGCTGACTTTCTGGCACATGATTTGGCCGGCCCTGGGCCAAGGGCTGCTGATCACGCTGAAGATCAGCGTGATCTCGCTCACCCTGGGATTGTTCATCGGCGTGCCCACGGTGCTCCTGCGCGTCTACGGGCCGCGCTGGCTGCGCTGGCTGGCCATCGCCTACACCGAACTGTTCCGAGGCACGCCGCTGCTGGTGCAACTCTTCGTCATCTACTACGGCTTGCCCGATCTGGCTCGTCTGCTGAACTCTTGGGGCTTGCCGGGGCAATTCCTGGTGCTGGATCGCATGACCGCTGCTTACCTGGCGTTGGCCTTCAACAGCGGCGCGTACCAGGCCGAATACTTCCGCAGCGCGATCCAGGCCATCGGCGCGGGGCAGATGATGGCGGCCCGCGCTCTGGGGATGAGCAAGTATCAAGCCATCGTCCACATCGTATTGCCCCAGGCGATGCGTCTGGCGATTCCGGCTTGGTCTAACGAGGCCGCTTACATCGTGAAGTACACCTCGGTGGTGTTCATCATCTCCGTGCAAGACCTGCTCGCTCGCGGGCAGATGATCATCGCCAAATACTACAACCCGATGGAGATCCTCATCACCGTGGGCGTGATCTACTTGGTGGTTGTGCTGGGCATCGCCACCGGAATGGGGAAACTCGAAGCCCGCCTCCGCATCCCCGGCCTGGAGTTGGAGGTTGAGCGGATATGACCTTCCCGCTCGTTGTTCGCAGCCGCCGCGCGTTTGCGGCCCTGCTGGGGATCACATCGCTCGTCTTCATCGTGATGAGCGTGACCAATCAGCCGCTCCAAACGCCCGCCGCGCCCCAAGGGATCGTCTCCTTCCAACTGGTGCACACGCCCGCCGCCGCTGCGGCCATTCTGGCTTCCTGGGACGCCCGCGCCAAGATGTACGCCGGATTCAACCTGGGATTTGATTACCTGTTTATGCCGCTCTACATGATCACCTTGGCCTCGGCCTGCGAGTGGCTGGCGAGGAAGCGCAGCCGGTTCGGGCATTGGCCCGCGTGGGGCGTGGGCGCAGCCGCACTGCTCGACGCGCTGGAAAACATCGGGCAGTGGCACATGCTGACGAACGCTCCGCTGACCCCGTGGCCGCAGCTTACCGCCCTCGCCGCCGTGACCAAGTTCGGCTTGTTGGGTGTGAGCCTGTCCGCGCTGCTGATCGGGGGCGCATACGCAGCCTGGAGGAAAAACCGATGACCCCACGACGTACCCTTGCCCCGCAAGCCGAGCCGGAAGAAGGCGTCCTGGATCGCGCCTTGCGCCCGCAACACCTGCGCGAGCTGATCGGTCAAGATCGCGTGCGGGAAAACCTGGACATCCTGATCCGCGCGGCACAGCAGCGTGGCGAAGCCCTGGAACACACGCTCTTCTACGGCCCGCCCGGCCTGGGAAAGACCACGCTGGCGCACATCTGCGCCCACGAGATGGACGTGGCGATCCGCGTGACCGCCGGCCCGGCCATTGAACGGGCGGGAGACTTGGCCGCGATTCTGAGCAACTTGCACCAAAACGAGGTGTTGTTCATTGACGAAATTCACCGGCTGGGCAAGGCGGTTGAGGAGATTCTCTATCCGGCGATGGAGGACTTCGCGTTGGACTTGGTCATTGGGCAAGGGCCGGGCGCACGCACGGTGCGGCTCAGCTTGCCCCATTTCACCGTCATCGGGGCGACCACGCGCCTGGCCCTGCTCTCCGCGCCGCTGCGGACGCGCTTCGGTGCAATCTACCGGCTCGACTTCTACGATCAAGCCGCGCTGGAAAAAATCGTCGCCCGCGCGGCCCAGGCGTTACACGTGCCCTTGGAGCCGGAAGGCCGTGCGGAGATCGCGCGGCGGGGACGCGGCACGCCACGGGTCGCTTTGCGGCTGCTGCGCCGCGTGCGTGATTTCGCGCAGGTGCGCGGGGACGGCGTGATCACCGGAGACATCGCCGACGAAGCTCTGGCCTTGCTGGAAATCGACCACCGGGGATTGGATGATCTGGACCGCCGCGTGCTCCGCGCCATCATTGAGAAGTTCGACGGCGGGCCGGTGGGGCTGGATACTATCGCCGCCTCCATCGGGGAAGCCGCCGACACGATTATGGACGTGGTCGAACCCTACTTGCTGCAACTCGGCTTCATCGGGCGGACGCCACGCGGGCGCGTGGCCACCAAATTGGCCTACGCTCATCTGGGTCTGCCCACTCCGCAGGAAGCCGAGCAGCCCAGCCTCTTCGGGTAGGCTCAAATCTCCAAAACGCGGGTGCGGTACTGCAACGCCTCGGCGAGGTGGGGCATCTGAATGTCCGCCGCGCCCTCTAGATCGGCGATGGTGCGCGAGACTTTGAGCACCCGGTGATAGCCTCGTGCGCTCAAGTGCATCTGCCGCATCGCCGAGCGCATCAGGTTTTGGGCCTCGGAGTCGAGCGGGCAGAACTGGCGGATTTCCGCCGGCCCCATATCGGCGTTGCACGTGAACGGCGTCGCCGCCAGGCGAGCCTGTTGCCGCCGCCGCGCCGCCTCCACCCGCGCCCGAATCACCGCCGATGGTTCGCCTTGCGTGGCATCACTGAGCTTGTCGTAGTGGACGCGCGGCACTTCAATGTGCAAGTCAATCCGATCCAGCAACGGGCCGGAGATGCGTTTGCGGTATCGTTGGATCATCCCCAGAGAGCAGGTGCAGGCCCGCTCCGGGTCGCCGTAGTAGCCGCAAGGGCAAGGATTCATCGCCGCCAGCAGGACGAAGTTTGAGGGGAAGGTGAGCGTGCCTTGCGCCCGGCTGATGGTGACGATTTTATCCTCCAGCGGCTGACGCAGCACTTCCAGCACCCGCCGGTCGAACTCCGGCAGCTCGTCGAGGAACAGCACGCCTCGGTGTGCCAAGCTGATCTCGCCGGGGCGCGGCCAGCGGCCTCCGCCCACCAAACCGGCGTGGCTGATCGTGTGGTGCGGGGCGCGGAAGGGCCGTTGATTCACCAAAGGCGTATCCGCCGGCAGCATATCCGCCACGCTGTAGATGCGCGTGACTTCCAGAGCTTCCTCCAGGGTGAGGCTGGGCAGGATGCCGGGGATCGCCCGCGCCATCAACGTTTTGCCCGCGCCGGGCGGGCCGATCATCAGCAGATTGTGGCCTCCGGCGGCGGCGATCTCCAAAGCCCGCTTGGCGTGCTCCTGCCCCTTGATTTCCGCGAAGTCCACCGCCGGGGGCGGCGGCGCGGCGGCGAAGTCCGTCTGCGCGGGCAGCGGCGGGATGGGGGCGAAGCCTTGGAGGTGCGCGACCAGTGCTTCCAACGAGTCCACCGGGTAGACGGTTACGTCGGGGATCAAGGCGGCCTCGGCGGCGTCGCCGGCTGGGACATAGAGCGCGGTGGCCTGACTGTGACGCGCCATGTCGGCCATCGGCAGGATGCCGCGCACGTGACGCAGCGATCCGTCCAAGGAAAGCTCGCCCATAAACATCGCCCCTTCCAAGGCGGGCAAGGGGATTTGTCGGCTGGCGGCGAGTAGTCCCACGGCGATAGGCAGGTCATACGCCGGGCCTTCTTTGCGGATGTCCGCCGGCGAGAGGTTGACCGTCACGCGCCGATTGCCGGGGAAGGCGAGGCCGCTGTTGCGGATCGCGGAGCGCACGCGCTCGCTGCTTTCCCGCACCGCTGCGTCCGGCAGCCCCACGAGCGTCATCACCCCGGATTGACCGCCGCTCCGCACGTCCACTTCCACCCGCACGGGCAGAGCTTGCAATCCGACCACTGCCGCACTACCGACTATCGCTAACATCGGGCATCATTGAGGGGACGCCGGAAAAAGCTGCGCTTGCAAGGCCGCGATTTCTCCTTCCAGCTTGCGCAATCGCGCCTCTGCCCCGGCAGCTCCGGTTTCCATGCGATGCCAGGCGAAGGCTGCCGTGGTCAGCCGCTGATAGTAACGTCCCAGCAGCCGCCAGCGGCGCAAGTCCCCCGCGAAGAGAGCTTGCAAACGGGTGAAGGTGCGCCGATTAGTGGATTGCAGGATTGCGACCTCTTGCGGTGGAATGAGGTGCTGCCGTGCCAGGGTTTGCGTATAGCGGCGGATGTGTCCGCGCTCCAGGAAATACGACCAGAGCACGACGCCCAGCAGCACCAGGATGCCGGTCCAGTCCGCGATGACCGTCACCGCCAGCATAGCTCCGCCTGCGTTGGTGTAGCCCCAGAAGGTGGAGAAGGTGTTGTGGAAGGCGTGTCCCATCACCGCCAGGGCGAACCCGCTCAGCATCCAGAAGGCCTTGAGCCATTTGTGGCGCGTCTCCAGCGACAAGGCCATCCCCAAGCCGGTAAATCCGGTGAACATCGCGTGGTTGCCCCCGAAGAGCACCGCGCGGAGCAATGCCAGCTCCACGGTGGATTCCATGCCGCCCGTTGAGTAGGCATCCATAAAGTAGAGCACGTTTTCCACGGCGGCGAACCCGAAGCCGATCACGCCGCCGTAGATCATGCCGTCCATCGGGCTGTCGATTTCCTGCCGCACGAACAGCATCAATCCTACCAGGGCCAGGGCCTTGACGCTCTCTTCCACCACCGGGGCCACCACCGAGGAGCTGGTCCAATCGTACAGCAGCCCGCTGCCCAGCATTTGGAGCGGCACGTCAAAGACGATCTCCGCGATCAGCGCGAGGATGATGGAGGGGACTGCGCCCCAGATGAATGCCATCAGCAGCAGGCCGAACGGCTCTTTTTCGTAACGGTCGAGCCACCACAGCACAAACAGATAGCCGAACATCGGCACAAAGGCCAAGGCGAGGATGAGCAGGAAATCCATAACGTCCCCCTTTCCGCGAGCGTTAGTCGCGGTGTTTGAGCAAAGCTGCTAGCCCTCCCAAGAAAGCTGCGCCGCCAAGCAGGAAGGCCGCGCCTTGCACGGCGGTTTTCGTCTCTACGCTGGGCAAGACCGCTCCTTCCAAGCCGGCATCCGCGCCGTACTGGCTGAAGAGTTGTCCCCAGGGCGTTTGGAGCGCGGCTTCCACCCGCCGCTTGCCCACCACCGGATACCAATACACGTTGTGATAGAAGTTGCTGGCGAAATATGACCAGGGCACAATGGGGCTGCGCAGCAACAGCGTTTCAAAGGGATTCAATGCTCCGTGGTAGATAGCCTTCTGCCCGCGACTGGCGAAGGTGTCTTCCACGCGGAAGTTCCAACGCTCCTCAGCCGCATCCGTATCCCCCACGAAAGTGATCTCGCGGGGATTGCCCACGCCCAAGCCCAGCTCGTGGGCGAGGCGGATGAAGGGCAGCTTCATGGGATCGAAGCCTTGCAACATCGCCGAGGTAGCGTCAATGGCGACCTGATCCGCCGAAGCCAGGAGGACGTTCTTTTCGTGCCAGTACATCGCCCGTGGGCCGGGGCCGTCTCCGGCGAAGGTGCCATCCATCACCGCCAGCAGGCCGGGGTGAATTTCCTGCTGGATCGCCAGCAAGTCCACCACCGTTTCGTGGATCACGCTGTGCGTCCAATGCCGCTTCCGCCCCAGCAGGCCGCCGAAAGCATTTTTCATCGCTCCGGTGATGGTCGTGAAGACGTGTGTCTTGACCGTCGGCAGTTGCACGATGTTGTTGCCGATCAGCACTTCCGGGATGTACACCCCTTCCGGGTACACCTGATCCAGCACCAGGAATCGCCAGCGTTTCGGCTCGTAGCGCACCCATTTCGCCTCCGGCTTGTAGATGTAAGTGCAGGGCACGCCGTACTTGTCGGTGACATACCGCTGCTTGTTATTCGCCTCACCGTCTCCGGTATCCACCACCACCGTATCATTGTGGACTCCGACGAGATCGTACCCGGCACCTTGCAGCACGCGGATCACACCTTCCAATTGCCAGGGCGTCGTCGAGCAGGCCGGATACCACGTCTGCCAAGAGATGTTGATCTTCAACAGTGTGGTGTTCTCCGGGGGCAGAATCTCTTGATAGCCCACCAGCTCCATCAAGCGGGCGTAGTCATCCAACACCGTTTCCGGGCGTGTGCGCACGATAGCCACCGTCCCCCGCCCTGGATAAGCACGTTTTTCCGTCATCAGTTACCTCCGTAATTGGGTAAATTTTTCTAAAGGAGTGCTGCTCAGCCGCTGACCAAAAAGGGAGCGTACGGTTTATCTGGCAAAGCAACCGATCACAATCACCGGCTGAGCAGTTGCCCAAATTCTATCACAAAATTGTTTCGGCGCGTCACAATCGCTCTTGCCAGGGCGAAATTCAGGGCTAAAATAGGACTATGGTACTATTCTAGCCCTGAAAGGTAAGGAGCATTTATGTCCGAGGACGTGAAGACCAAACGTAAGCTCGTCAAGATGCAAAAGTTACGCCATGTCATAGACCGATTGCGGCACACGCGGAAGAACGGCCCGCGAGCGGGACAACGTTCCTTACTGGAACGCATCAAGCAGCGGCTGAATACGGTGCTGGGGAGAGATCAGACAGAGGAAGATTAGCTCAAAGGTGAGAGATAAAAAAACAGCGCGGGAGGACTATGCCGCGCTGTTTTTCGTAACTCTTGGTGGCTTCACCACCATAGCAGAAAGACGTTCTGGGCCACCGTCTGGTGTGGGCCATACGTGACATCTACCCGAACCACGACTTGCGTGCCCGTTTTGCCGTTTTGCACCGGAATAGAGGCTTGGGCGAAACCATGCTCGTTGGTAGTCACGGTGCGAGATGTGCCCGGCAGTTCCTTACCGGAAGTGGTCTCAAAGCGGATGTGTACCGTAGCTCCTGGGACCGGATCGCCTTTGTCACTGGTCACTAACACGGAGACTGTCTGATCGCGACGGCGGCTCATCACCGAGTAGCGCAAGGAAACCACCGCCCGCACTTGCTTGACGCTGATCCCCAGCGAGGCGACGCCGGTATCGGGACGCGCATCAACCGGACGCAATGCCTCCGGCGGGATGCGATCCCGATAGGTGGCTAGATACAGTTCCCCTAAATTGCCGATCTGCACCCGCGAGACGGGATCATCCGGGTGCCATTCCATCTTGAGCCGTTGGAAGTACTGCACCACGATCCCATCCTCAAAATACATCTCGGTAATCGGATAACCGAAAATGTCAATGCCTCCGTGCGCTTTGAAGTAATCCAAAAACGTGTAAGCAATCGTGTGGCCGGTCTGGGGGAAATACACCCGGCGGCGCGAGCGAGGAATCGGCTCCTGAATCCGTGGCTGGCGATACTTCAACTCATCGCCCAGCAGCCCCAACTGGATTTTGTAAGGGTCTGGGTTGTCGGGATGCCACTCAATGCGGGCCTTTTGGAAGTATTGTACTAAAATTCCCCGCTCCATAAACGACTCGGTCATAGGGCAGCCGAAGATGACCGGCCCGCCGTTATCATAGAAATACCGCACAAAATGTTCGTCTATCCGGTGGCCGGAGTCTTTGCAATAGGTATCATAGCCACCGGACGTTTGAGCCTGTACCGTGGAGGCAGGATAACTCAGGCTCAGGAGCACGGCGAGAGTTAAAAACAAGCTAATTCGTAAGATCGTACTTTTCCGCTTCATCACTTCTCGCTCAAAGGTCTGTGTGTTTCACGTCACATAAAAGTCAACCCACCACGGAACGTTAGCCTCTTTCCCCGTTTGCTGTGGTGAATATTTCAAAGTGGACATTGCCCTATTTCTATTTTACCCGAAAAAGCGTCCTGAAGCAATAACCTCTTGAAAAGTTC
>WFQZ01000345.1 GCA_015486785.1 Thermoflexales bacterium | reverse complement strand
GTCGGCTTGTGCCGTATGATACGGCGGAGGAAGCTCTGGCCGCGCTTCAGGCCGGGGAGGCCGACGCGGCTTTGGTGGACGCGATCACCGCGCAGGATTTACCGCCGACGCTGCGCCTGTTCCAACCGCTGCTCACGCACGAGCCTTACGTCATCGTGGGGCGGGCCGCCGACGCCGATCTGGTGCAGGCCGTGGATCGCATTGTGCAGCAGATGGCCGAGGACGGCACGCTGTCCGCACTGATCCGCCGCCGGATGGTCACGCCAACTGCCGAATGACCAACACCACCTTGCCTTGCACCTCCACCGCCTCGCGCGGGTAGTAGAGGGGCTGCATAGTCACGTTGGCCGGTTGCAGGCGCACCCGCGTCCCTTCATCGTAGAATCGCTTGAGCGTCGTTTCGCCCGTCTCGGTGATCCACACGGCGGCCAACTCGCCGTTTTCCACGCGCTGCTGGGGCCGAAACACCACGATGTCCCCATCGTTGATCAAAGCGTCAATCATTGAGTTGCCCTGGACGCGCAGCGCGAAGAGGTTATCCACGTTGCGCCCGAACAGCGAGCGGCTGATCTCTATCGTTTCGCTGCCCGACAGGGCTTCCACCGGGACAGGGGCGCTGGCGACGATGTATCCCAGGAAGGGCAGGGAGAGCATCTCTTCTTCGGTGGGGAGACTCTCGCCCAACAGCTCCATCGCCTTCGCGGTGATGCGTAAGCCTCGCGCCACGCCCGGCTCGCGCTTCATCAGGCGTTGGGCACACAGGCGATCAATGTGATACTTCACGTGGGATGGCGAGCTGAGGCCCAGATGCTCCCCGATCTCCCGCATCGTCGGCGGACGCCGGTGCTCTTGCGTGTACTGCCAGAAGAATTTGAGGATTTCCATACGCTTTTCGGATGAGTCCCTGGGCATTGCCGTCTCCTTATCCCAAATTAAGTGGTTGTTATCCCAATTATATAGAACATATTTTCTATGTCAAGAAGTTGCGACGCACGCAGTTGCGACGCACTTTGGAAGTGCGCCGCAACTTAAGAAATAGGGAGGGACGATGAACTTGAGCCGTGAGGATTTTGCATCCCTGGTGGCCGTAGCTCTGGATGAGCTGCCGCCCGCGTTCCGCGAGAAGCTGGACAATGTGGATGTGGTGGTGGAAGATTGGGCCGATCCGGTGACGATGCGCCAAGCGCGGGCCGTGCATCCGGCGCAGGTGCTGGGATTCTATCGCGGGGTGCCCCAGACGCGGCGCACGCACAATTACGGCCTGGTGCTGCCGGATAAGATCACGCTCTACCGCCGGGCGATCTTGCTGCGCTGCCGCACGTTGGACGATGCCCGCCGCTTGACGGCGCACGTGCTGCGCCACGAGATCGCCCATCACTTTGGGATTGACGATGCGCGGTTGCGGGAGTTGGGCGCGTACTGAGGCTACGATAGATGCTCGGAATCTTCCACCACGCTGCCGCCCAACAGCGCGTGGAAGGTGCGCCGTACCAATGTGCCCCAATTTTTCCCCGGTGGGGTGTTGGCGTAACTGCGGGTGCGAGCCTCGTTGAGCCAGCGGGTGCGATCCCGCCGCACCGTGGCGAAGACTTCTTGCAGCGCGGCGGTATCTTCCTGCTCCACCAGCGACTTGAGCGCGGCCAACTCCTGCTGCACGGCGCCCAGCGCGTGGAGCAGCGATTCCCGTCCGGCCCAGGCGATCATCTGCCGCGTTTCCGGATCGCCATCCGCTGCCGCCGTGGCCAGCGCGAAGGTGTGTGCCGCCAAACGGCTCGTTTCTTCCCAGCCGGGGGCCTCGTGCAGCGCACGGAAGAGCGCGGTCGCCAGCAGATCGGGCAGCGCGTCCGCCGTGGCGCGGGCCACATCGTGCTCCAGCGGGTCCATAAAGTGCGGACGGGCCTCCAGCAATCGCGCCAGGTTGACCACACTTTGCACGGCCCGCGCATCATCCTGGGCGCGGGCGGTGATCACGTAGGCCGCGTTGCGGAACAGATCGGCTCGTGCGCAGGCCGCGCCCCGCAAGGGCGTCAAGTCCGCCTCCGCCGGCATCAGCAGCGGATCGCCCCCCACGAAGGGGACTTCGGGCGGCAACAGGGCATCCGCCCAGGCCAAGACCGGAGCTTTGAGCCGTGCGGTGTCGGTGACGATGGTCCCCGGTCGGGCATGCTCGCCTACCTCGGCCAAGACTTGCTTCATCTCGGAAAGCGGCACGGCCAGGATCACCAGATTGGCCCGGCGCACGGATTGCGCCAGGCTGAAGCCGGTCTTATCCAGCCCGCCGCGCTTTTTGACTTCGGCGTCCACGCCCAATTCGCGGTCGTATCCGACGATCTCCAGGTACGGGGCTTCTTTGGAACGCCGTAGCGCCATCCCGATGGACGCGCCCACGCAGCCGGTGCCGATGATCGCGATTCGCTGCCGCTTGTCCATCTTACACTTCCTTCCACACGCGCCCGACCGATTCGCCGCGCACTTTCATTTCCCAAACGCAGGTGTAGCCAAATGGGGTGATGGTGACTTCGTAGCCGGTGTTGCGCAGCCGCTCCGCCAGTTCCACCAGGAACTCCCACGCGAACTCCGGCGTGGCCGGGGCGTGGCTGCCCAGGTGCGAGAACGAATGTAACACCAGCGTCCGAAAGCCCAGCTTGTTCGCTTGCCATTTGATTTGCTTGAGCGTTTTGCGGAAGACCGCACTCCGCCGCTCTACGTCTTGTGCTTCCAACTGGATGAAGGCCACCAAGGCATCGTGTACCTCGCCGGAAAGAGCTTGCTCCTCCGGCCAATCCAACGTTTTTTCTGCTGCTTCCCATTGAAAATGGCTGACCAGCCACGAAAGCATCCGCATGCGTTACCTCCTTAGAATGTTTGTCACCACTCACCGCGAGAGGCGCGGTGAATCCCGCATGGCCTCGTCGGGCGATGGTGAATGTTCACCGAAATAAGTCCTGCTCCGGGGGGCGCTGCATTTCCACCGCCCGGCCTTCGCCGCGCGGGTAGCTTGCGCCCCGAATGAGCACTACCGGTAGCCGCTGGTCGGCTTGCCCGGATACCAGTCCCGCCGCCGCCGCTAACTCGTCCGCCCGCGCCACCACGGTGACGCGCAGATGATAGCCGAACATGTCGGGCCGCCCGCGCTCGTCGGCCAGGGGCAGCATACCGGCGACGCCAATCGCCATATTGACCGTGCCCTTGCGCCAGGCCCGCCCGTAGGTGTCGCTGATGATCACCGCGAAATCCGCGCCACTGACCGCCCGCAGCGCATCACGCAAGCGGCGGGCCGAGGCGTCCGGGTCCAGGGGCAACGGCAGCGCGATCTCGCCGGTCGCCGATCCCACGTTGGAGCGATCCACGCCGGCGTTGGCGCAGATCCAGCCGTGGCGCGTCTCCAGGATCAGCACGCCGCCCCGTTGACGGATCACGCCGCGCGAGCCGCGCAGCATCACTTCAACTAATCGCGCGTCCTTGCCGGTGCGCTGTGCCAGTTCCACGGCTTGCGGTGATGGGGTCACGTCGGCCAAGCGCACCGCCGCGCCCTCGGCCTTGGAGACGATCTTCTGCGTCACCACGAGCACATCGCCATCACGCAAGGTCAATCCGGCGCGGGCCAGGGCCTCCAGAATCAGCGCGGGCAGATCGTCCCCCGGCTGCACGTCGGGGATGCCGGGTAATCCGTAGAGCGAGATGTCCGCCATCATCGGTGAGCGTCCTTGGCGCAGCGGAAGCCCCATCCCGGCTCCACCTGATGCGGGTCGGCGTGATAGCGGTACGCCGAGCGGACTTCCGTCAGATCGCTGTGCCACGATCCGCCCCGCAGCACTTTCTGCGTGCCGGAGGGCGGCCCTGGAGGAGCTTCTGGCGCGGAAATCTGGTAATAGTGGGGATCGTACCAATCTTGCACCCATTCCCAGACGTTTCCGGCCATATCCAACGCGCCGCACCAACTGGCGCCCAGAGGGTAGCTGCCGACCGGCGCACTCTGTGCGTATCCATCGTCAATGTGCGTTTTGTCACCTGCTCCCCCGCAGCGCACATCGCAGAAGTTCAAGCGCGTGCCGTCCGGCGAATCGTTGCCCCAGGGGTAGATGCGCCGATTGCCGCGAGCAGCGTATTCCCACTCCGCCTCGGTGGGCAATCTCGCCCCGGCCCACGCACAGTAGGCGTGCGCCGTTTCCCAGGAAACATTCACCGGGTAGTTGTCCGGTGTCAAATCCGGGATTTCAGGGCACGCTCCGGCACTCACGCAGAGAGCGTATTGCCGCCGTGTGACCTCGGTTTGATCCAGCCAGAACGCCGGCAGCGATACCGAATGAATGGGGGTGTTATCCGCCCATTTCGCCGTGCCCATCAGGAAATCTCTGGTGGCCGGGACGTACACCATTGTCATTTTATCCTTGGTGCGCAAGCGCGTGTCCCCCACTTGATGCGTCTCCATCATCTGCCAGCCCCACCATGCCAGCAGCATCAGCAACGTCACGACCAGGCTCGCCCATCGCCAACGCCGAATGCGGGGATGGGTGGACATCGGCGGTTCGCGGGGGATGGTGATCAGTCGTTGCGCTTGCATCATGCGGGGCACAATGTCACGGTAGTTGGGCACCAGGGATTGGATCTGTCCCCCCAGGCGTAACGCTTGCGCCCATTGCTCTTCGGCTAAGGCTTTGCGGAAGCGCACGTAGAGTTGTTCACACTGCTGCTCGCAATCTTTGTCCGAGGCCATCTTGAGCTGCGCCACGAAGGCTGCTGCGGTCTCGAACCGGTCTTCGGGGGCTTTCGCCAGCATTTTGAGTAGCGTCGAGGCCACCGCTTCGGACAAGGCCGGGTTGAACTTGCGCGGAGAAGGGACCGGCTGGCTTTCGTGCGCGTTGAGCGTGGCCGGGGTGTTGCCGGGGAAAGGGACTCGTCCGGCCAGTATCTGGTAGGCCATGATGCCAAAGGCGTAACGGTCAGCCGCCGGGCCGACTTCGTCACGGCGGTCGACGTTGGCTTGCTCCGGGGCCATGTACTCCGGTGAGCCGACGAGTTTGCCGGTGGAGGTGAGCACCGAGCCGCCCGTCAGCAACTTCACCAGCCCGAAATCCAACAACGTGGCCCGCACTTGTCCGTGGGATTCGCCCAGGATCACGTTGGAAGGTTTTATATCCCGATGCAGCACGCCGTGACGATGGGCGTAATCCAACGCCGAGGCGAGTTGTTCCAGGATGGGCAGGGCGCGTTGCAGCGAGAGCACATGTTCGGATCGCAGCACTTCGCTCAGTGTGCGCCCGGAAAGGTGCTCCATGGCGATGTAGAATTGCCCGTCGATTTCGCCCGACTCGTAGACGTGAACGATGGAAGGGTGATTCAGGCTGGAAACGGCCTGCGCCTCGCGGTTGAAGCGTCTGATGAATGATTTGTCGCTCAGCCAGTAGGGATGCAGCACTTTCAAGGCGACACGTCGCCGGGCGGCGGTGTCATACGCTTCGTACACCGTCGCAAACCCGCCGCTGCCTAACTCCTGGATGATCTGGTACTTCCCCAGTGCCTGCATCGCAAATCTGCCTGCCGATTAGATCACTTGCGTCTCCACAGCGCGTTGAGGAGGCCGAGCACCACGCCCAACGCCACGCCGCCCAACAGGGCCGCCCACACATCCACGAAGATCACCGGATCGCCTTCGATGTCTTCCGCGAAGGCCAGGAGCGCGGAGGCGTCCTGCTGCAAGAGGACGTTTCTCGCCACCGCTATCCCGATCCCGCCGTTGCGCAAGGTGACGTTCTCCCCCTGCGCGACGCCGATGCCGCCGTCCTGCACGTCCACGAAGCGGGCCGCGATCCGCTGAACGCCGCTTTGTTCCACCTTGACCGTGTGCGCTTGCACACAGGCCGCCGATTCTTGTACTATGGTTTTCTGGTCTTGGGTGTCCATCACGCCTCCTTAAAAGATGTCACGCGGATATAACTTTGCCGTGCCTTAGTTTTTTGTCAAGTGCGGTGGGGTAAACAAAAACTGGGAGACTTGAGTTGTCTCCCAGTTGACGTTTGTGAAACAAAATGCGCTTAGCCTTGCGCCACACTCACGATTTTAGCGAAGGCTGCCGGTTCGTTGACCGCCAGATCGGCCAGCATCTTGCGGTCGATCACAATGTTGGCCTTCTTCAGTCCATGGATCAAACGGCTATAGGTCGTGCCATTAAGACGGGCGGCTGCGTTGATGCGGATGATCCACAAGCGGCGCATATCGCGGCGGCGGTTGCGCCGGTCGCGGTAGGCGTAGGCCATGGACTTCATCCACGCTTCATTGGCTCGCCGGAACAGCTTATGGCGCGTCGCATAAAAGCCTTTGGTCTGTTTAAGAATTTTCTTATGCCGACGGCGTGTTACGGTACCACCTTTAACTCTCACTCTTCACCTCTGTTACTTGGATTTTTCTCTCAGGTAGGGAGCTAATCGCTGCACACGGCGGCGGACTCCCTGGCTGGAAACGACGAACATTTCATCATAATCATTGCGCACGCTGTGGGGCTTGCGGCGGCGGAAATGGCTCTTGCCCTGTTTGGTGCGCATCAACTTACCTTTGCCGCCTTTGGAAATGCGAAACCGCTTTGATGTTGATTTATGGGTCTTCATTTTTGGCACGTTACTTTCTCCTTCACGCTTTCTTTTTGGGTGCTAAAATCATCAACATTGTCCGCCCGTCTAACTTGGGGGCAAACTCAACCACCGCGACATCTTGAAGCTGCTCGGCAATTTTCTTCAGGTGCTGCATCGCAACTTCTGGGTAGGAAATTTCGCGCCCTCGGAATCGAACCCGCACCTTCACTTTGTTTCCCGCTTGCAGCCACGAGCGGGCATTGCGTACTTTGAATTGCAAATGGTGCTCGTTGGTCTTGGGGCGCAGTTGGATCTCTTTGATCTCAACTTGCTTTTGTGCCCGGCGGGCCTCGCGTTCTTTCTTGGATTGTTCATACAAGAATTTCCCAAAGTCCATAATGCGAGCAACGGGCGGTTTGGCATTGGGTGCGACCTCAACCAAATCCAGGTCGGCTTCTTGCGCTAGACGTAAGGCTTCGGCACTGGAAAGTACTCCCAGGTTTTCTCCTTCGGCGTTGATCACGCGCAATTCCCGCGCTCGGATTCTTTCATTGACGCGATATTTCTGGTTGCTTATGGTATCCCCCTTGTGTGACCGGCTAGACGATAGATGTTTTTCACAAACGTTGCGCCATCATAGCATAAACGAAAGGCATGTCAAACTTTTGCCTTTTTCAGGCGATCAGCAGACGGCGGCAGCTATCGCAGTAGGCTTCTTCGCCGCGCCGGACTTTGTGCCGCGTGGAGGGCGGCACGACCATGCCGCACACGCCGCACACGTCGCCTTTGAGCCGCGCCACCGGAATCCCGCCGGTGCGCGGTTTGAGGTAGTGGTACGATTCGAGCACCGCCGCCGGAATTTGGGCGTCCAGCGCGGCGATTTCTTGGGTGAGGTGCTGCAATCGCTCCTGGAGCCGCTCTTGTTCCACGACCATGGCTTGGCGCAAGGTTTCCCACTCAGCTTGCAGCGCGGAGGCGTGCGCCGCCGTTTCTTCGGCGTGATCCTCCGCCGCTTCCCGCGCGAGCATCGCTTCCAGCAAGGCGTCTTCGGCCTGCGACTTGCGCCGCTGGAGCGATTGGACTTTCGCTTGCTGGTCGGCCAACTCGCGGGCGTTTTTCACTTGCCCGCTGTAGAGCTTGCGCTCGTGCTGCTGGAGTTTGGTTTCCAGTTGCGCCAGTTGGAACTCGCGCTCTTTTTGCTCCTTTCGCGCTTGCTCCGCCGCCGCAGCCGCGGCTTCGGCCTCCTGTTGCGCTTGGAGCACTTCCGCCGGCGGATGTAGCTGCGCGGTGATGTCCGCCAGTCGCTGCTGGGATTGCTTCAATTCTAGGTCTAGGTCTTGTCGTCGCCATAATGCCTCAGGCCATGCCATGGTACACCTCCTCAACTGGTTGCGGCCTTCGCGCCGGTCACACGCCCTTGATTTTGAATGAATCGAGGATGGAACGCGGCGGGAAGGTGATCGCTTTGGGCCGACAAACGTTGGCGCAAGAGCTACATCCAACCACGCACTTGAACGGGTCGCTTACATCTACCTTGCCATCCGGCGTGGGCGCGAGGGCTTTGGTGGCGCAGATGCGCAAGCACAAACCACATCCATCACACAGGTCTTGGTCAATGACCGGGAACCACGGGATTTGTTCGCGGGGATAGCCGCGCCACTTGCCGTAATCCTGACGCTTGGCGGATTGCCCCGAATCGCGCTGTGCGACGTAGCGACTGTATTCGCGCATCAGCGCATCGGAAAACGCCGCTTTGGCCTTGCGCGGAATGTAGTTATCCCGCCCCACGCGCCGGAGCAGCTCACGGGGTAAGCCATCGGTATCCAGACGGAATCCCTCATCGTACAAAGCCGCGAAACACTCATCCAGCCCTTGCATGCCGGTCAAGACACCGTCTACTAGAATTTGTCGGTAACTAAGATCCATCTTTGCCTCCTATGAGTGCCAGTTTACATCAAAGCAAAGGTAAGTACAACCCAAGCGGATGCACGCGGCGGGGCGGGGGAGAGATGCGGCCTCCGGCAAAGAGACAATGCGCGGCATCATGGCTTCATTGGACTTCTGTACAGAGCAATCTATACTTGATTGCAAGATGCAGCGCGGCTGTGCCGCGAGAGTCCATTGCGGGAAGTTTCCGCATCATAACCGTTAGGCTACAAGGAGAGCGATAGAGCATGATACTGTCACGAGAAGAAAAGTTGCTGTGGGGAGAGTTGCTGTGGAAATTGAAGAAGATATACGAAGCTCGAGAGTCTCTCCGAAGGCATTTTATGCTGGTGGTAGGAGACGAGATTGTCTTGCTGGAGTTGGAGCCGCAAGATATTGATGCCTTTGCGGCTCTAGTGGAGGACGAGAAGGAGTATTTGAAGCAATGGCTGGATGAATACACCTGGAAGAGTATGTTGGATGCTAGGAATTACATAGATGCGAGTGAGTTGTATTTTCTGTTCAGAGGGTTGATAGATGCCGGGATATGGTATCGCGGGCAATTGGTAGGAGTGGTTGCCTTGCATGAAGGATTGATGGCGAGAAGAAGGCACAATATGACATTAGGATACTGGGTGAGAGAAAGGTGCCAGGGGAAAGGGATCGTGACGCAGAGTGTGAAGGCATTGATAGATTTTGCGTTTGAAGAGATAGGGACGCGAGATGTGATAATCCACACCTGGACAGAGAATAAACGAAGCCGCGCGTTAGCGGAACGACTGGGCTTTCGGCAGGAAAGAATACTACCGCGAGCAAGCCGAATAAATGGCAGGGTGGTGGACGAAGTGGAGTACATAATGATGAGAGAGGTATGGCGAGCAAAGGAGTGGGCCTAAGGTGAAGAAGGAAAAAAAGAATTGCTAAGCCCCTTTTCCTATGTTCGGGCAGGAGGAATGAACTATGGCCGATGTGCTCTTCAAGAAAGTGGACTACACTCTGAAAAAACTGTTGGAAGATATCGACATGGGCGAAATCGGCCTGCCGGATATCCAGCGGCCGTTCGTCTGGGGCACCAGCAAAGTGCGTGACCTGTTCGATTCTATGTACCGAGGTTACCCCGTCGGCTATCTGTTGTTCTGGGAAAACGGCTATCCAGGAGAGCACCGCACCATCGGCACAGACAAGAAGCAAAAAGTCCCCCGCCTGCTGATTGTGGATGGTCAACAACGCCTGACCGCGCTCTATGCCGTGATGAAAGCCGTGCCGGTGGTGGATAAAAAGTTCCGTTCCCGCTACATTCGCATCGCTTTTCACCCGTTGGAAGAGCGTTTTGAGGTCACAAATTCGGCCATCAAAAAGGACGTAGCATGGATTCCTGATATCAGCAAGATATGGGATGGTTCAACCAGCACATTTGCGTTTACCACCACCTATTTGCAGCGGCTCAAGGCAAAACGGGCGCTTGCTCCGGCGGAAGAACAGCGGGTTGCCAACGCCATTGACCGTCTCCAAAAACTGCTGGACTATCCCTTGACCGCGCTGGAGATCTCTTCTTCGGTGGATGAAGACCGGGTGGCCGAGATTTTCGTGCGCATCAACAGCAAGGGCACGCCGCTCAACCAAGCCGATTTCATCCTGACGCTGATGTCGGTTTTCTGGGAGGAAGGCCGCAAGGAACTGGAGGCATTTTGCCGCGATGCTAAACAACTGCCTGCGGCGGGCAGCCGTCCGACGCCTTTCAACCATTACCTGCTGCCCAACCCTGACCAGTTGCTGCGCGTCAGCGTGGCGCTGGGCTTCCGCCGCGCACGGCTGGAGCACGTCTATTCCCTGCTGCGGGGCAAGGATTTGCAGACCCGGCAGTTTTCACCGGAACAGCGCGAACGCCAGTTCGCTATTCTGCAGGAAGCCCAAAAGCATGTTCTGGATTTGCAGAACTGGCACGAGTTTTTCAAGGTACTCAAACGGGCCGGCTACCCCGGCGAGCAAATCATCTCATCGCAAATGGCGATTCTCTACACCTATGCGCTCTGGCTGATCGGCAAGCGCGACTTTGGGGTTGACCTCTATCACCTGAGGGAGGTCATAGCACGTTGGTTTTTCATGGCCGCCCTGACCAGCCGCTACAGCGGCTCGCCCGAAAGCCGCATGGAACAAGACCTGGCGCTGTTGCGGGAGGCCAAAAACGCAGATGACTTTGTCCGGGTGCTGGATGGGCAGATTCAAGCCGTTTTGACCAACGATTACTGGCAAGTTACCCTGCCGAACGAACTGGAATCGGCGTCTTCGCGCAGCACCGGTCAATTCGCCTACTATGCGGCGCTGTGCTTGCTGGACGCGCCCGTACTGTACTCCAGGATGAAAGTCACGGCCTTGCTGGATCCGTCCACCAAGGCGAAAAAATCGGCTCTTGAACGGCATCACCTCTTTCCCCGCAATTATTTGCGGCGGCAAGGGACCACGGAACGGCGTGAAATCAATCAGGTGGCCAACTACGCCCTGGTAGAGTGGAGCGATAACATAGCCATTTCCGATCAACCGCCGAAAGACTACGTGCCGCAAATGGAACAGCGGTTCTCGGTGGACGAATTGCGGCGCATGTATGAACTGCACGCCCTGCCTGAAAAGTGGTATGAACTGTCCTATGTCGATTTCCTGGCCGAACGGCGCAAACGCATCGCCGCGGTCATTCGGAAAGGGTTTGAACAACTTACGGGGGCTGCTGCGCGATGACAAACGGCCTTCAGCAATACACCAAACAAGACTACCGTCTCACCCTGCTGGCCGATGGTCACAGGCAGCTTTCCCTTCACCATCTCTGACCGATACCATGTAGGTCCATTAAGGAGGATAGTATGAAACACAGTCCGTTGATCTCGCCAGTACTAGCTGTTGTTGCGATGTTGCTGGTTGGCTTAGCTTGTAGATTACCAGGTTTGCCGAACGAATGTACGAGTTTTACGATCCCGCCTAGCGGCGATTGGAACGCATCATGGTTTGATACCGGCATTGAACTGAGTGCCGGGCAAACGGTGATATTTTCTGCTAAAGGCACAGTTCGTCCCAGCACAGCAAGCGATATATCTGCGGGGCCGGATGGGACAACCCAAGAGCCGGTTTGGCAGGATTCCTTCTCTTTTGAGCCAGATTGGGCGCATGAGGCTGTCATCGCGCGTATAGGTGGTGGGGATTACATGTTGATTGGAAGCGGACAGCAATTCACAGTAGAAAGCGGAGGCACGCTTGAGATAGGGGTAAATGATACAGACCCAGGTAACAATGAAGGTAGTTTTGAAGTGGAAATCTGTCGCTGATCTCCTGAAACGCTAACAATTGTGGCGCAAAGAGAGGTCAAGTGCTACCTAACCCCGCGTTCACCTGACCCGCCGGCGGCGGTTGAGGCGGCGCGAACTGAGCAAAGTCACATTTTGGGACAATTGTCGTGAGTCCGAGAACCCGGCGGACGAGTGAAGCCCCCGTTGGGGGCCTTTGATGTGATGCAGGAGAAGATATGGATTTCAAAAGTCCCCTAAGTAATCTCAGCGAAGTGTTGCTCCAGATTCAGGAATCGGCAAACCTGTATCGGGAGACGTTAAGAAAAAATGAATCGGCCACGCGAGCAGTGCTGATTGATCCGATTCTACGGGCATTGGGGTGGGATACAGCCAATACCAACATGGTTGAAGTGGAAAAGACGATGGACAACGTGCGAGCTGATTACGCGCTGTATGATAGCAATGCTATTCCCCGCATCATCGTCGAAGCTAAGGCCTTGGGAACAAATCTTCGGCAGAAAAAACTGGTCATGTCTTTGGTGGCCTATGCGTTCAGTTTTGGACTGAGCGATGTTTTTCTTACGGATGGGATGAGATGGCAGCATTTTGATAATTTCCAACCGGGCAATTTATCCCCTGCACGAGTGCTAAATTTGGCAGAAGACGATCCGGTCACTTGTGCCGCCTATTTTGTGCAACATTTAGATGCTGCTCGCTACTGGCCGATTGAGCAAGGCATTGACGTGCTTTCGCAAAGAGTGGATGAACTTGAAAATGCTGTGGCAAACTTGCAGAAGAAGCTAACCAATCTTTCACCACCAACAAGTGAAACGGTGGAGAAAGCCGAAACGAGACAAGTCACAAAGGATGTTGTATTCATTCCGTTGGATGAGTTGGAAGATATTGC
>WFQZ01000344.1 GCA_015486785.1 Thermoflexales bacterium | reverse complement strand
CTTCGGGGGCGCGAGCAGCTACCTGGGCTTCGGTGCGACCCGCTTGCTGGAAGTCACCTTCGGCCCGCAAGCGCAGATCATCAGCGCGACCCTTGCTTCCTTCGACGGGCAGCAGTGGCAGGCCGATGCGGACTCGCCCACCGTCGCCGTCGGCGGGCAGGATATGGAGATCGCGTTGCCCTTGAAGCAACTGGTGCCGGGTGCCGGCGTGGATAGCGGCGATCAAATCCAAATGCGCGTGGTCTTGAGCCAGGGCACCGGCCAGACGCAGCAGGATCAACAACTGCTGCCCCCCGATGGCCCGGCGTTGATCGTGGTGCCGGATTTGGGCTTGACCACGCAAGTTCTGGAGGTCGGCGATCCCGAAAACGACGACTACGGCGCGGGCACGCTCACTTATCCCACCGACGCTGTCTTCCAGCCCGGCGCGTTCGACGCCACGTCCTTCAGCGTGGGCTACGACGACAAGTACATCGTCTTCCGCCTGACGCTGCGCGGGCCGCTGGAGAACGTGTGGAACTCACCCAACGGCGTCTCGGTGCAGACGGTGGACATCTACATTGACGAGGACGGCCCGCAAAACGGGGAACGGCTGCTTTTGCCGGGGCGCAACGCGGCTCTCACCGCCGATCACGCCTGGGATTACGCCGTCTGGGTGGAAGGCTGGACGCCGGGCGTCTACGTGCCGGGGGACGAAGCTCCGCAGCAGGTGGATGCCGAGATGGTGATCATCGCCGATCCGGGGCAGAGCAAAATCACCGTGAAAGTGCCTCGCAGCGTGCTGGGCGACGATCCCGCCGCCTGGAGCTACACAGTGGTGGTGATGGGGCAGGAAGGCTTCCCGTCCAGCGGCGTGTGGCGGGTGCGGGATGTCAATCCCACCGCCGAACAATGGCGGTTTGGCGGCGGGCCGAACGACGCCACGCACTCCCGCATCATTGACTTGGTGTGGCCGGAGAAAGGCGTCCAGGAAAAGGCGCTGAGCACCTACACCGCCGGAGATGATCCGGTCACGCTGAGCGCGGACGACTTCGCCCAGCTCCCGATGTTGCAGCCGTAGCCGTTACCTTTCAACCACGATCAACGGCAGATACACCCGCCGCCAGGCGGGATACACCCAACCGGTGGCCGCATCAACGCCGCAAGCGTTGCGTGCGGTCACCGTGACTGTGTAAGGCAGCAGCAGCGTGATGGAGGAGGCGGGGAATGTGTGCTGCACCGTCTGCCCCACAGCCGGCGGCGAGCCATCGCCGAAAGTCCACGTGTAGGTGATAGGCGGCGTGCCCGCCGTGATCGCGGCGGTGAGGGTAACCGGATGGTTGTAGAATGCCGCCGTCGTTGAAAAAGTCACCCCGGCGACCGGCACACACGGCGGGGTCAAGGTGATGTTGAGCGTGGTGGTCACCCGGCGGAGCACGCTCACCGCGCCGACCGTCGCCGAAAGGTATCCGTATCGCGTCACCGTGACCGTGTATGTCCCTTCCGCCAACGGCAAGCGATAGTTGCCCTGCGCGTCGCTGATCGTGCCCACAAAAGTGCTGCCGTCCGTCGTGGTGACGTTCGCCCCGGACAGAGGCCGCGCCTGCGGATCACGAATCTGCCCACGCAAAATCCCCTCCGCCGGCAGCACGGCGTCGACGGCGGCAGCCGCGTCCACCCGCCCCCAGCCGTACACGTTGTTGGGCACGCCGTGGGAAAGACAGTCTTCGGAGCTGATGTGCTTCGCCGTGTTGTTGAGGATCGTCTCGGTCGCGGTGATCGCGCCCTTGAGCGACGGCTCAGCCGACCACAGCAGCGCAATCGCGCCCACGATGTGCGGCGTGGCCATTGAGGTGCCCTGTTTGTAGCCGTATCCGTTCCCCGGCACGCAGGAATACACGCTCGTGCCCGGCGCGGAAATGTCCGGCTTGGTCAGCGTGCGGCCATCCTGCGTCACCGGGCCACGGCTGCTGAATCCGGCGATGTCGTCGTTGCTGTCGGTTGCGCCGACTGTGTAGGTGGCGTCGAAGATCGCCGGCGGATCGGTGATGGTGCTGCATCCGGGGCCGGAGTTCGTCGCCGCTGCCACTACCATAATCCCCGCCGCGCGGACGTTTTCCACCACTTGCTTGAGCATGGCGATGTTCGTCGCGTCGCAGCCCTCATCCGGCGGACAGCTCCAGGAGTTGCCGATCACGTCCGGCGCACGGGTGGGATCGCCTTGCTGAGGTGTCCCGTTCACCGGATAAGGCGCGAGGAAGAACTCGAAACATTCGGCGTAGGTGGACGGTTTGCCCCAGCCGGATTCCATATTGCGGCAGCCGATCCAGGTGGCTCCGGGGGCCACGCCGACTTGATGCCCTGCGCCGTCATCGCCTACCATCGTGCCCATCGTGTGCGTCCCGTGGCCGTAGTCGTCGCACGGCTCCGGGCTATTGAAGCCGCACGGATTCCCGTCGCCGGTGTGAGGGTTGTTTTCGTGGATCGCGTCGTGCCAATTGTAATCGTGGTCTGCCTGCGTGCCGTCCCAGCCGCGATAGTGGCCGATCAGCGCGGGATGATCCCATTGGTAGCCGGTATCCTGTCCCGCCACGACGACCCCTTGGCCGGTGTAGCCCCACGCCCACACTTGCGGCGCGCCGATCTGCTGTACGCCCCACGGGATTGACGCGGGCGTGTGCATTTCCCAGAGCGGCACGGATTTTTCCGGCGGCAGGTGAACCCATGGATCGGGGGCCAGGTGTGCCACTTCGGGCCGCGCGGCCAAGGCGAGCAAGGTGGGGCGGTCGGCCTTCACCAAGAGCATGTTCACGATGTAGAAGGCGCGATAGCGCACTTGCCGCGCATCGAGCCAGGCCCGCAGCGGGGCTTGTGAACGCTGCGCCACATCCAAGAGCGCGTCCCGCACGAAGGCCGCCCGTTCCGCCCTGGTGGGCAGCGCATCGGCGGCGTGGATGTTGGCTTGCGGGCGCAGCAGCACCAGCGTTTCCACGGTGCCGCCCTCTGCCGTGGCCTTCCACACTGCCGCCGAGACCTTCGGCGGCGGCTCCGGCTGAGCGGAGGGCATTGCGCCACGGGCCGGGCGGCTCACGAACAGCCCCATTACGAGGATCACGATTCCCAACAGTTTGCTTCTGTGCATTGATCGGCTCCTTGAGTGCAGAATGGGGGCGGTGCAGCAGCCACCGCCCCCAGGAAGAACGTCAGAAGTTCAGAAGTTGCGCACGATGAGCGGCAGGTAGAGTTTGTAGACCGGTTTCCCGGTCACGGTGATGCTGTGCGTGGTGTGCGCCGGTGCGCCGCAGTCGTTGGACACGGTGAGGGTCACGCCGTAGGTGTCCGCCGCGCTGTAGCTGTGCGTGGTCGTGCTGCCGGTGGCGGTGTGACCATCGCCGAAGTTCCACGTGTAGGTGAGCGGCGTGCTCCCCGCGCCGACGGTGCCGGTGAAGGCCACGGTCTGCCCGGCTTGCGGAGCAAGCGGCGCGTAGACGAAGCCCACGCTGCCGGCCGGCTCGCAGGCTGCCGCCGAGACGGTCAGCGTGACGGGCACAATGAGCAAGGGTTCGTCCGGATCGTCGCTGGCGACGCGCAAGTCGGTGTGATAGGTGCCGTTTGCCAGGCCGCTCGCAGCGAAGGCCACGGAGACGAGCGCGTGGTGCGTTGGCTCGGTCGCTCCGCCGGCCGGGGATTCTATCAGCCAAGCCGCCGCCGGTGATTCGGTCACGCTCCAATTCAAGGTGTCGTGTCCCTCGTTGCCGATGATCAGGGTGCGGGTGATCGTTTCTCCGGCGGAAAGCATCGCCGTCAGCGCGGACGGGGAGAGGGTGATGTCCGGGTCGGCCCGCACGATGACGGAGCGCGTGGCCGTGATCGGGCCGGAGCACGAGTTGGTGACGGACATCACGACGGTGAAGCTCCCCTCGGCGGTGTAGGCGTGGGTCACGTTTTGCCCGGCGGAGAAGCTGCCATCGCCGAAGCTCCACGTGTAGGTGAGCGGACGGCTTCCGACGAGCACCGATCCGCTGAAGTCAATCGCTTGGTTGGGCAAGGCGATGGTCGGCGAGAGGGTGATGGAGGCTCCGGATAACGAGGTACACAAAACGGTGGTGGTGTCGGAGGCGGAATCACTCGCGCCGTCGGTGAAGGCGGTGATGGTCGTGTGGTCTTGGGCGGCGACGGTGGCCGAAGCCGGTACGGTTACTTGGACGCGCACTTCCGTGGCCGTGCCGGCGGTCAAGGTGTAAGGGCCGTGATCCAGCAGGGTGCTCCAGCCCTGATCGCTGGTGAGGGTACAGGAGAAGACGGCGGTGCCGTTGCCGGTGTTGGTCAACTGGTGTGTGTAGACAATCGCGCTGCCGGCCTGGATGGTGCTGGCGTGATCCGGAGCGATGTCCACTCCGGCGGCGTAGGTTACGGAGGTGTGGTCGGTGACGGCGGCGGATGGCCCGCCGCCCGCCAGCGAGGTGGCGGTGATGATGGTGGTGTCGGCCAGACCGCCCGATCCGGTGGGCACGTTGATCCGCACGCGCACGGTGGTGATCGCGCCGGAGGCCATCACGAAGGGCCCGGAGTCAAGCAAGGTGACCCATCCCTGGCTGCTGTTGAGCGATAGATGGATCGTATCGGTGGACGTGCCGGTGTTGGTCAGCGTGTGTGTGTAGATGATCGCTTGGCCGGGGAGCGCGGATTGCGCACCGTCCGCCGTGAAGGTCACGCCGGGGGTGAAGACCGCCGTGGCATCTTGCACCGTGACCGGCCCCGCGCCGCCTTGGGAGGTGGCGGTGACGACGGTGGTATCAAACTTGCCGCTGCCGTTGGCGGGCACGGCCACTTGAACCTGTACGGTTGTCTGCGCTCCGCCGGCCAGCTCCACCGAAGCGGGCGTCAGCAGGCTGCTCCAACCGTTGCTGCTGTGCGTGGTGACGGTGAAGGTGTCGGTGTAGTTGCCCAGGTTGCGCAAGGTGTGGGTGTAATTGTACGTTTGTCCGGCCTGCGCTCCGGTCATCATGTGATCGGGGCTGAGGGAGACGCCCGGCGCGAAGCCGACGGTGGTTGTGTTGTGGGCCGTATCGTTGACGGCGGAATTGAGGCGGGAGGTGACGGTGAGCGTGGTGACGTTGGTCTGTGCTCCGCTGATGACGCCGGTCGGCACGTGAACCAGGATGTTCAGCGGCACCGAGATGCCGGCGGCGACGGTGAGCGGGGTGGATGTTTCCAGCGTGGCCCAACCGAGGGAGCTGCTCACGCTCGCATCAAAGGTGTCTGTCCCGTTGCCGCTGTTGCGTAGGTAGTGGACAAAGTGATAGTCGTGCCCCGGCAGCACGGTCGCGGAGGCACTTGCCGGGGTGATATGCACTCCGGCGACTTGGTTCACGTGGGTGCGGTCGGTGATCGCCGCCGAGACGCCGCCGGTACGCGCGGTCGCCGTCAAGCGGGCGGTGTCGGTCATTCCGCCGCCGCCGTTGGACACGTTGACTTGCACGCGCACGGTGATGCCTTGCCCCGCGCCTAAGGTGAACGGCCCGGCATCGGCCAGCGTTGACCATCCCAAACTGCTGTTGAAGGTCAGGTCAAACTGATCCGTGCCGTTGCCGGTGTTGGTCAGCCAGTGGGTGTAGGTGACGAGCGCGCCGGCGGGCGCGTCGAACGTGATGTTGTGTGTGAGCACCACGCCGGGGATGTAGTAGCTGATCGTTGTATCGGTGACCGTCCGCGAGAGGGCGGGGGAGAGGGTGGAGGTAGCCTTGATGACGCCCTCATCCTGCTGGCCGCCGGAGCCGGCGGGCGGTTTGGCCCGCACGCGCACGGTGATGCCTTCTCCGGCGTTGAGGGTGAACGGGCCGCTATCCAGCAACGTTGCCCAGCAATGCGGCGTGCTGAAGCTCAAGTTGAAAGTGTCCGTGCCGTTGCCGGTGTTGGTCAGCCAGTGGGTGTAGGTGATCGCCTGCTCCGGGACGACGCTCTGCGTGTAGCTGGGCGTGAAGGTCATGCCGTAGACGCGGATGGCGGTGGTGGTATCGGTGACGGTGGCGGAGAGGTGGCTCAGTTCCCCGTTCCTGGAGGCGGCGGTGATGACGGATGTTTCAACGAGGCCGCCGCTCCCCAGCGGGACGTCCACGCGCACTTGCACCGTCGCGCTCTCGTTCAGGCTCAAGGTGATGGGGGAGGCGGTGAGTAAGGTAGCCCATCCTTGGCTGCTGGAGGCCAGCCCCACCTCGTAAACGTCGGGGGTCGCGCCGGTGTTGGTCAGGTAGTGGGTGTAGGTGATGGATGCTCCGGCGGGGACGTGTTGGGCGTAGTCCGGCGCGAAGGCGATTCCTGGCTCAAAGACGCCGGTTGTATCGGTGACGGTCTCCGGCCCCGCGCCGCCATCCGAGGTGGCGGTGATGAGGCTGGTATCCTGCAATCCGCCCGCGCCCGGCGGGACGACGACGCGCACGCGCACGGTGGTGATCGCGCCGGAGGCCATCACGAAGGGGCCGCCATCCAACAGCGTGCCCCATCCGGCACTGCTGCTGAAGGTCAGGTGGAAAGTGTCGGTGGCGTTGCCGGTGTTGGTGAGTGTTTGCGTGTAGGTGACGACCGTATCTTGCGAGATGGTCTGGTTGTGGTCGGGGGCGAGCTGGATGCCGGGCTGGAAGGCGGAGGTGATGTCAAGCACCGTCACCGGCCCCGCGCCGCCGGTTGAAGTGGCGGTGACGACGGAGCTATCACTCAGGCCGCTGCCGTCGGCGGGGACGGCCACGCGCACCCGCACCGTCGCTGTGAGTCCTGCTCCCAGCGTGATGGGGCCGCTATCCAGCAAGCTGCCCCAGCCTTGGCTGCTGTGGAAGACGAGGTTGAAGGTGTCGGTGTAGTTGCCGGTGTTGGTCAGGTAGTGGGTGTAGGTG
>WFQZ01000343.1 GCA_015486785.1 Thermoflexales bacterium | reverse complement strand
GGCTTCGGGCTGATCCTGGGAGCCGTGTTGATGAGCGGGATTTTCGGCGTCGAGAAGGCCACCGGCTGGCTCGAAGTGCGCGACACAATGGTCTTGTTTGAGCCGGGGGTGACCTTCCCCGTTGCCGTAGGACTCTACGTGGTGCTCTATCTGTCCGTGGGCATCTACGAGGAGCTGATGAGCCGAGGGTATCTGCTGCGCAACTTGGCCGAAGGATTGGTGCTGCCGGGCTGGAGCGAGCGGGGCGGGCTGATCCTTGCCTGGCTGCTCTCTTCCGCGATCTTCGGGCTGCTGCATCTGGGCAATCCCAACGCCACCTGGATCAGCACGGGCAACATCGCCTTGGCCGGGATTCTGCTGGGGTTGGGATACGTGCTCACCGGCGAGCTGGCGATCTCCATCGGGCTGCACATCACCTGGAATTTCTTTCAGGGCGTCGTCTACGGCTTCCCGGTGAGCGGGATGGCGCCACAAGCCGCGTGGCTCGCCATCCGCCAGCACGGGCCGGTGGCCTGGACCGGCGGAGCGTTTGGCCCGGAAGGCGGACTCATCGGGGTGCTGGCGATGCTGACGGGCGGCGGGCTGATCGCCCTGTGGTGCTGGAAAACCGGTCGCCGCAGTATCATCCGCGTGCCGCTCGTCCCAACGACCACGACTCAGCCCGAAGCCTGAGCGACCAGCTCCCCTTCGCCGTTCCTTGACATTTCGTTCCTTACTTCCATGATTAATGTTCGCTGAGACTGCAAAGCAAGGAGGCGCGGGTTGCTATTGAATGGATCGCCGGGCTGGTTCTGGTTTGGGGGAGCGTTGCTCTGCGCGGCGGCGGATTGGTTCGCCGTGGCGCGGGCGTGGCGCAGCGGCATCTTCATCTTCAAGCCGTTGACGATGGTGCTGCTGCTGTTGAGCGGCTGGACGCTCGCGCAGGCCGGGGCACACAACGCCCGCCTCGTCCGCTTCATTATGCTGGGGCTGGCGTGCTCTTTGATCGGGGACGTGTTTTTGATGATCTCACACGCCCGCTTCTTCATTCCGGGGATGAGCGCGTTTTTGCTGGCCCACGGCTGCTACATCATCGGACTGCAACCCACGCTCCCGCCGCTTGCCTCGCTGAGTCTGCTGCTGCCGCTGTTCGCGCTGGGCTGGCTCCTGTACCGCCAACTGCTACCGGGGATCGCGCCCCGCAAACGGAGCGCGGTGCTCGTGTACGCCATCTTCCTATCGCTGATGCTCTTTTCCGCCTGGGCCACGCTCTTCCGCCCCGCCTGGCCGCCGGCAGGACGCGCGGCAGCGATCATCGGGGCCACGCTGTTCTTCCTCTCCGATGTCCTATGGGCGCAAAATGAATTCGGACACGAAATCCCCGCCCGCCACGTGTGGGGGCTGATCACCTACCACCTGGGGCAAGCGGGCCTGGTTCTGGCAATGTTATGGAGTTGAGAGGTGCAATAGAGATGAAACGACGTTGGATAACCTTGTGGATCGTGCTCTTGTTGGTGCTGGGAGGCTGCCATCCGACGGCGGCCCCGTCCTCCGACAAACTGACGGTGACGGTGAGCATCATTCCCCAACAATACTTCGTGGAACGCATCGGCGGGACGCGCGTCACGGTCAATGTGATGGTGATGCCGGGCGCGAGTCCGGCGACTTACGAACCACGCGCGGAGCAATTGGCCGCTCTGAGCAACTCCGCCGCCTATTTCAGCATCGGCGTCCCTTTTGAGGATGCCTGGCTGGAGAAAATCGCCGCCGCCAACCCCAAGATGCTGCTGGTGGATACCACCCAAGGCATCCGGCGGATGGATCACGACCCGCATATCTGGCTCTCGCCGCGCCTGGTGAAGATTCAAGCCCGCACCATCGCCCAAGCGTTGAGCCAGCTTGATCCGGCGCACCAGGCCGAGTATCAAGTGAACCTGGATGCTTTCCTGAGCGAAATTGACACGCTGGACGCCGAATTGCGCCAGACGTTGAGCGATGTGCCGCAACGCAAGTTTATGGTGTTTCATCCTTCCTGGGGCTACTTCGCGCGGGATTACGGGCTGGAGCAAATCCCCGTGGAAGTGGGCGGCCAGGAGCCAAGCGCGGCAGAGCTGGCCGCGCTCATCCAGCAGGCGCAGGCCAACGACATCCACGTGATCTTCGCCCAGCCGGAGTTCAGCACCCGCGCCGCGCAGACCATCGCCAACGAGATCGGAGGGCAAGTGGTGCTCATCAGCCCGCTGGCCCTGGATTGGCCCGCTAACTTGCGGCGTGTCGCGCAAGCCATCGCCTCGGCCAATGGAGAGTGAGCGTGATGAGTGACCAGACACGGATCGCCATCTCCATCCAGCATTTGTGGGCCGGATACGAAAATGAGAACATCCTGGAAGACATCACCCTCACCGTCTACGAGCGGGATTTCATCGGGCTGATCGGCCCGAACGGCGGCGGGAAGACGACCCTCTTAAAGGTGCTGCTGGGCTTGCTGCCGATCACCAAGGGGACGGTGCGCATCTTTGGGCATCCGGTCAAGGAGGGACGGAAGTACATCGGCTACGTCCCCCAAGCAGTGAACTTTGACCGCGAATTTCCCATCAACGTGTGGGAAGTGGCGCGGATGGGACGGCTGGGGCAGCGTGGCCTGTTCCACCGCTACACGGCGGAGGATAATGAAATTGTCGCCGACGCACTGCGGAAAGTGCATCTCTGGGAGCTGCGCGACGCCCCCATCGCGGAACTTTCCGGGGGACAACGGCAGCGGGTGTACATCGCCCGCGCCCTGGCCACCCGCCCCAAAATCCTGCTGCTCGACGAGCCGACGGCCAGCGTAGACCCGCAAACGCGCACCACGATCTACGAACTGCTGCGGGAACTCAACCGGGAAATTACCATCCTGCTGATCACGCACGATGTGAGCGTGGTCTCTTCTTACGTCAAGACGGTGGGCTGCCTCAACCGCCGATTGTTCTACCACAACGAAAAGCTCCTCACGCCGGAGATGCTGGATACGGCGTACCATTGCCCGGTAGACCTCATCGCGCACGGCGTGCCGCACCGCGTGTTTGTCGTTCATTCATCCCAGGAGCCGGGACAACGCTCCTGAGTCTAATCTACTTGCGAGGAGGATAGCAATGAAACTCATCATCGGATCAGATCACGGCGGATTCGCCTTGAAGGAAGTGGTCAAGCAGCATTTGACGAGCCTGGGGCACGAGGTTTTCGACCAAGGCACGCACGACGGCACGGTCTCGGTGGACTATCCGGACTACGGCGCGGCAGTAGCCCGCGCGGTGGTGGCCGGAGAATACGATTTCGGCATCGTGATCTGCGGGACGGGCATCGGCATCTCGCTGGCGGCCAACAAAATCCACGGCGCACGCGCCGCCCTCTGCACCGATCCCTACATGGCGCGTATGGCCCGCGAGCACAACGACGCGAACATCCTGGCGATGGGCGGGCGCGTCGTGGGGCCGGGGCTGGCTCTTTCCATCGTGGAAGCCTTCCTCAACGGCGAGTTCGCCGGAGGACGCCACACCCGCCGCGTGAACAAGCTGATGGCTCTGGAAACATTCTAATGTCGGAGGTCATTCGCATCCTGCACTTTGCCGATCTGCACATCGGCGTGGAACACTACGGCAAGTTGGACGCCCAAACCGGCCTCAATCAACGGGTGATGGATTTCCTCGACCGGCTGGACGCCATCATCTCCGCCGCGATAGAGCAGCAGGCCGATGCGGTGCTCTTCGCCGGAGATGCCTTCCACCGCCGCAACCCCACGCCCACCCATCAGCGGGAATTTGCCCGCCGCATACGGCGGCTCTCGGATGCGCACATCCCTACCGTGCTGCTCACCGGCAACCACGATTTGCCGGTGATGTCCAAACGCGCCTCCAGCCTGGAAATTTTTGAAACGCTGGCCGTGCCCTACATCACCTACGTTTCCCGTCCGCGCCTGCTGCGGCTGGAAACGTCCCACGGCCCGCTCCAAGTGGCCGCCGTGCCCTACCCGATCTGGCAACGGCTGTTCACCCGCCGAGCCTACCGCAAAATGAGCCAAGAAGAACTGCAACAGGCGATGACCGCCGCGCTGGTGGACGCCATCGCAGAACAGGCGGCGCAGCTTGATCCCGACATCCCGGCGGTGCTGCTGGGACATTTCTCGGTGGATAACGCGCGGCTTGGTTCGGAGCGGGAGTTGATGGTGGGGCGGGATGTCACCGTGCCCATCTCCACGCTCACCGATGCGGCCTGGGACTACGTCGCCTTGGGGCACATTCACCGCCACCAGAACTTGAATCCGGCCAACACGCCGCCGGTTGTCTACGCCGGCAGTGTGGAGCGGGTGGACTTTGGGGAAGCCAAACAGGCCAAAGGGTACTGCTGGGCCGAGGTGCAGCCGGGGGAAACGTACTGGGAGTTTGTGGCACTGCCGGCGCGGGCGTTCATCACCGTGGATGTGGACGTGCGCCAGGTCAACGATCCGCTGGCCGAGGTGCGTCAGGCGATGCAGACGCGCTTTGTCGCCGATGCCGTCGCCCGCCTGCGCATCCAGATGACGCCGGAGCAAGCCCCCTTGCTGCGGGAAGCAGACCTCGCGCCGTTGCTGGCCGACGCTTTCCACGCCCAGATCGTCCGCGACGTGGATCGCACCGCGCGGGATCGGCTGGCGGGCGTGAACCCCGATTCGCTCACCCCCGCCGAACTGCTCACCCGCTACTTGGAGGCCAAGGGCAAATCCCCCGCCGAGGTCGCCTTGTACCTGCAAGAGGCGCAACCAGTTTTCGATGAAACGTAGCACGTGGCTGCCCTGGGCACTCATCGCGCTGGGGTTTGGACTCCGAGCCTACCGCTTGGGGCATCAAAGTTTGTGGCTGGATGAACTCTTCAGCGTGATCGTCGCCCGCCGCCCGTGGGCTGAGGTGCTCGCCGGAACGATTCAGGGGGATACCAACCCGCCGTTGTTCAACTTGCTCCTGCATCTGACGCTATCCTTAGGCGGCGGGGACGCCTGGATTCGCGGCCTCTCGCTCTTTTTTTCAACCGCCACGCTGCCCTTGATGTACGTCCTCAGCCGCGACCTATTCGACCGCCGCACGGCCCGCGTGACCCTGGGACTGCTGGCGGTCTCGCCTTTCCACGTGCTCTTCGCTCAGGAAGCGCGGATGTACGCCCAATTGGGGTTCTTCTGTGCCCTGGCGATGCTGGCGTTTCATCGCGCCTGGCGCAGCGACGCCCGTCCGGCCTGGCTCACATTTGCCCTGGCGATGACGGCGGCCTTCTACACGCACAGCCTGGCCTTCCTCAACCTGCTGGCCGTGGACGGATTCGCGCTGCTGGAGAGGCAGCAGTTACGGCGGCGATGGGGCAATCTGGGGCTGGCGCACCTGGGTTTAGCGGTGCTCTTTGCCCCGTGGCTGCGCTTGATGGTGAGCCAAGCGCAGCGAGTCCAAGGGGGCTTTTGGGCCGGGCGGCCTTCGCCGCTGGAGATGCTCACCGGCGGCTGCCTCTTCTTTTGCGGCGCGACGCTGCCGGTCAAGGCCGTGCCGGCGGCCCTCTTCATCTGGCTGACGCTCTGCGCCTTCGGGGGACTGGCGGCATGGCATCATCTGCGGGCCGGCAGCCGCCACGCCGCCGGGCTGAGCTTCAGCCTGCTGGCGGCGTGTGTGCCGGTGCTCACCTTGTACGGCCTCTCGCTGCTCCGCCCGATCTTCGTGCCGCGCACCTTGCTGCCCGCCTCGCTGGGAGCTTACCTCTTCTTGGGCTGGACGCTCACCCACGCGCGTCCCCGGCGGCTGATGGCCTCGTTCGGGGTGCTGCTGCTGGGGCTGATGGCGATCTCCCTGGGGCACGACTACTTTGATCCCACGGTGCAGAAGCCCGCGCTGCGGCAAACCGCCCAAGTGGCCGCCGCCCTCGTCGCCCCCGATGAGCCGGTGTTGCACACGTCGGACGCTTCCGCGCTGGCCTTTATGGTCTACGCCCCGCAATTGGACAATCACTACCTGGCCGGAGACCCGGATTACAGCCACGAGACGACGCGCCGCCGCTCCGGGCTGGTGTGCGGATTGCAGCCTCAGCCGCCGGCCACAGCTATTGGCGATCACGCCACCTTCTGGGTGGTGGTAGCATTGGAACACAACGTCACCTATCAACAAGCACAAGTTGCACAGTTGCAGTCACAATACCGGCAGTTGGAGCGGCGCGATGTGCAGGGGATTTCCCTGCTGCATTACACCCTCCGCCGGGATTGAATCTAGTCCCAGAGGAGTGAACGATGGATCAGCCTACCCTAATCACCGCCATAGCCGATGATCTGAATCTGGAGCCGCGACGGGTCGCCGCTGCGGTGCGCTTATTTGATGAAGGAAACACGATCCCCTTTGTCGCCCGCTACCGCAAGGAGATGACCGACTCGCTAGATGAAGAGCAGTTGCGGCAAGTCGCCGAACGGCTTTCCTATCGCCGGAATCTGGAAACACGACGCGCGGCGATCCTCAAGAGTCTGCGCGAGCAAGAGGTGCTCACGCCGGCGTTGCAAGCGGATATTGAGGCTGCGGACACACTCCAGCGGCTGGAGGACCTCTATCGCCCCTACAAGCCCAAGCGACGCACCCGCGCCACGCAAGCCCGCGAGAAAGGGTTACAGCCGCTGGCCGATCTCCTGCTGACCCAGCCGGAGGACGGCGATCTGGCAACCATCGCCCGGCCGTTTCTCAGCGAGGCCGTCCCCACCATCGCCGAAGCCTACAGCGGCGCGAAAGACATCGTGGCCGAGACCATCAGCGATGATGCCGAAGTGCGGGCCGCCGCCCGCGCTCTGCTGGAAAAACACAGCACGATGGCGGTCGCCGTGGCCGATGAGAGCCGCGATCCGCAAGGTGTCTACCGCACCTACTACACCTTCTACAGCAGCTTCCGGGGCCTGCGCCCGCACCAGATTTTGGCGATCAATCGCGGCGAGCGGGAAGGGGTGCTCAACATCAGTTGGGAATCGCCCGAAGCAGAGGCGTTGGGCATCCTAGCGCAACACTATCCCGCCGACAGTGCCAGTCCGCTGGCCGATATGCTCCGCGAGGCCCGCGAAGACAGCTACCGGCGATTGCTGCTTCCGGCGTTGGAGCGGGAATTGCGCCGCAAGTTGACCCGGCGCAGTGATGAGCACGCCATCGGGGTGTTCGCCACCAACCTCAGAGCCTTGCTGCTCCAACCGCCGGTGCGCGGGCAGACGGTCTTGGGCATTGATCCGGGATTCCGCACCGGCTGCAAGATAGCGGTCGTGGATGCCACGGGCAAAGTGCTGGCGACGCGCACCGTCTACCCGGACCGCAAACGTCAGCAAGCCTCGGCCACGCTGCGGCAGCTCGTCAAACGCCACCATGTGACCCTCATCGCCATCGGCAACGGCACCGCCAGCCGCGAGACGGAGCAATGGGTTGCCCGGCTCATCTCCGAGGGGCTGGAAGTGCGTTACGCCATCGTCAGTGAAGCGGGGGCCTCGGTCTATTCCGCCTCGCCGCTGGCGCGTCAAGAGCTGCCGAAGCTGGATGTTTCCTTGCGCGGGGCGGTATCCATCGCCCGGCGATTGCAAGACCCGCTGGCGGAACTGGTCAAGATCGAACCACGGGCCATCGGCGTAGGGCTGTACCAGCACGACGTCAACCAAAAGTCGCTCTCCGAGGCGTTGGACGTGGTGATTGAGTCGGTCGTCAACGCGGTGGGGGCGGATTTGAACACCGCCTCTCCGGCCCTGTTGCAGTACATCTCCGGCATCGGGCCGAAAACAGCCGCCGCCATCGTCGCTTACCGCAACGAGCACGGGCCGTTCGCCACGCGCCAGGAGCTTTTGAACGTGCCCGGCGTCGGGCCGAAGACCTATCAGCAAGCGGCGGGATTCTTGCGCGTGCCCGGCGGGGTCGAGCCGCTGGACAACACCCCCATCCACCCCGAAAGTTACGCCGTAGCCCGTCAGGTGCTGGAGCTGCTGGATAAGCCGTTGGGCGATCCGGAGATGATGCAAGCGGTGGTCAACCTGATGCGGGAGCAGGACTTGGACGAATTAGCGGCGATGTTGGGCGTGGGGAAACCCACATTGGAAGACATCCTGGAAGCCCTCTCCCGTCCGGGGCGCGACCCGCGCGATGGACTGAGCGGGCCGGTGCTGCGGCAAGACGTCCTGCACATAGAGGACTTGCAGCCGGGCATGCACCTCACCGGCACTATTCGCAACGTGGTGGACTTTGGGGCCTTCGTGGATATCGGCATCAAGCGCAACGGGCTGATCCACGTCAGCCAGATGGGCGCGGGGTACGTCCGCTCGCCGCACGACAAGGTAGCCGTGGGGGACGTGGTGGAGGTGGAGGTACTCTCCGTGGACGTGGAACGTGGCCGCATCAGCCTCGCGCTGGTGGAGTAAGCCAGAGACAACGCACCCGAAGTTTCCAGTCAGGAAACCAAGACGTTCCAGTGAGGAAACTCATGCATTCCAGTCAGGAAACCTTAGGAGCGACGCACTTCGGAAGTGCGTCGCTCCTTGGTATGTCAATATCTCGTTATTCCCTTCGCTCACTCAGCAAACATCTCACCGAGGATCGTCAACACATCTGCCTGGAAAGATTTACCCAACCTGCCCAGCTTTCGTATCAATCGCGTCTTATCAACCGCCCGAAGCTGGTCTAACACCACCAGTCCTTCTTGACCCTGAAATTTACATACGACTCGCGTTGGATACGGGCGGCCCTTTGTCGTCAGCGGCGCAACTATCACCGTGCGGATATGCCGATTCATCTCATCCGGCGAGATAATCAAGCAAGGCCGTGTTTTCTTTATCTCATGCCCAACCGTAGGATCTAAGTTGATGAGGTAAACATCAAATCGCTTGACTACCATTCCCATTCTTCCTCATCCCACTCTGTGAGCAATAGCTCATCTCCATCCAATATCTTGTCGTCACCCGCCTCTGCCATAGCCCGAAATGCCTCATCCCATCCGTGACGCACCGGAAACGCAGGCCGGATCACAATCTGACCCTCTTGCAACACCAGTTCAACATCATCACCAAGGGCCACTTGATCCAGCAAAATCTTGGGGATGCGAACCCCCTGAGAGTTGCCGATTTTTACGATACGAGTCTTCACCGCTGTTACCATCTTACGTCCCCTTCAATCGATTACCCGCTATTCGTATCTACATCGTAATTACTCTTCGGGGTATGTCAAGAGGAACAGCCAAGGCGTAGGCGGTGAGCTGTTGCGAGTTTCTAGCCAGGAATCTTACTCATCTTAGACTCTATCAGGGTATCTTTATCGTACTCGTCGGACTGGGGAGACTGGGGAAATCCGGGGCTGTTTTTGGGGTGGGATGCTAGATGTGGCGGTTGAGCGGCTTTTGCGTTCCAGGATTAGCGGTAAATGTGGGGAATGTTTAGGGAAAGGTGCTCGGCCATTGGGGAAAGTGCGCTGTGTTGGGGAGAATTTATCCGCACTTGTCACCAAGGCTTTCCACGGAGTTATCCCCAACTGGGGATAACTGGGGGCAATGAAAAAGCGGGGAGTTTGCGCTCCCCGCTTTTGTGATGATGCAG
>WFQZ01000342.1 GCA_015486785.1 Thermoflexales bacterium | reverse complement strand
CGGTTGGGTGGGGTTGATCGTGCCGCATCTGGCCCGGCGATTCGTCGGCGCGGATGCCAAACGTGCGCTGCCGGCCTCTATGCTCATCGGCGGGATTTTCACCTTGCTGTGCGACGATCTGGCCCGCAGCGTGCTGGCCGGAGAAATTCCGCTGGGGATTTTGACCTCACTTTTCGGCGCGATTCTCTTTATGACCATGCTTTCCTACGGCTGGGTGGGGACGAGGCAATGAGCGAGCTGCTTTCCTTACATCACGTGCGCTTTCGTTACGACGGGGCGGCGGGGCGCGAGGCTCTCTCCGGCGTTTCCTTGAGCGTGCCCGCGCGGACGATCACCGCGATCTTGGGGCCGAACGGCGCGGGAAAAACGACCTTGCTGCACACGATGTTGGGGCGGCTGCGCCCCTTATCCGGCGAGGTGCGGATCGCCGGACGCCCGCTGACAGCGTACTCCCGCCGCGAGCAGAGCCGTTACATCGGCTTGGTGCCGCAGACCGAGAACGCGGCCTTTGAATTCAGCGTGCTGGACTACGTGTTGTTGGGGCGCACGCCTTACCTGGGGATGTTGGAGCTGCCGCGTCGAGAGGATTACGCGGCGGCAGAAGCGGCGATGGCATTTGTGGGGATCGCCCATCTGCGCGAGCGCACCGTGACCACGCTCAGCGGCGGCGAGCGGCAGATGGTGACGGTGGCGCGGGCGTTAGCGCAACGTCCCCGGCTGCTGCTGCTCGACGAGCCGACGGCGCACCTGGACATCGGCAATCGCGGGCGGATCATCACGATGATGCGGCAGTTGCGGGGCGAAGGGATCACCGTGGTGTTCACCACCCACGATCCCAACATCGCGGCCCTGGTGGCCGACAACGCGATCTTGATGCGAGCGGGGCAAGTCCTCCACAGCGGCCCGCGAGACACGGTGCTCAACGCCGCCGCGCTGCGCGAAACTTACGGCGTGCCGGTGCAAGTGGCGCGGCTCAACGGGCGATTGGTCATCCTGGCCGAGGAGAGTTAGGGGACGCTCACCGCAGGCGCGGAGGGAAGAGTGAGGGAAGGCGGCTCAGGGAAGCGCGGTTAGGCCGCTTATTGACATCAAAGGCCAAGCACTTCCCATCGCTCTAGAAAGCGACTTTCGGGATCACGAAATTTCCGTACCGGATTATCTTTATGGGCTTGGCCCGATTTCCCCGGCGACTCTAACCAATTTTGGTGATCACTCTTCACAAAGTCGGCCACCACCTTACTGGGGACGATATGGAAGTCAGGCCGTTCTGCAGGGCTTTTTAGATTCACGAACACATAGAACAGGTTGTCGGCATAGAAACTCTCGGCTTTCTTACTCAGCACCCATTCCGGTTTCCTGCCCTGATTTGTCTTCACTTGGATGGCAACTTGTCGGGTGGCATCAGCGTTGGAAACGAGGAGATCAATTCCCCTGGTGTTCCGCAGCGTGATGGAAGCAACGTAACCACGACGGGATAGCTCACCGGCCACGAAGTATTCGCCTGCAATCCCTGATAGCCCTTTTGGAAGGTCGGTGGATGCCATAAAGGATCTCCTATGTAATGGCTGATAAGCCTAACGTAACCCGCCCGCCGGGTTTTCAATTACGCCGCTGTTACCAGTATAGCTAATTTTGCGAATTTCGCGCCGCTTTGACCGCCGACAGGCGGGTCAGGTGAACGCGGGTGCGTTATTCCCCGGCAATGCCCCGACGTACCCCGCGACGATATACCGAAAGCATCAACAAGGGTAACACCGTGTCTGACGAGAGATAGCTTATTCTTGGCAAAAGCGACTTTGGTTGGGGGTTTTGCGGTTCCGTTTTTTCATCCGGCACAACGACTTCGGCTATGGTGAAGGTTTCTCCCTGTGCCTGCGCTAACTCTGTTTGCACCTGCCCGTCACGATCAACTATCTTGCAACCTTGCACAAAATCACACTCAAGCTGGATGCTATTTCCTTGCGGCAAATACTTAATCAGTTTGGGGGCAACCGGCAGGTAGGAAACCAGTGACAATAGGCCATTCGGAATGGGCGTCCGAATATGGCCGCTTCCCACCGTCTGCACCGCCGGAACACCCAACCAAGCCGTTTGTTGATTGACCATCTCGCCAAACAATAGCCGCGCTGTATTTTTTAACGACTCCCCCACTTTTCCAAAATCATCAAATGTCACCTTGTCGCCGTTCTCAAAAATGAAGGTCGGATTCGTGACATCCGGGGGACAACTGCTGATGAGCATTAGGTTGACCCGACCGGCATATTGTCGCCACAGATTACGATGAGCGGTATCCCAACAAATCATTAACCCAATGTCGCCCAAATCGGTTTCGGCGATGGTTATGCCTTTCCGGCCTCGAAAATAGGCCCGCTCCCAACCCCAGGGATAGTTCTTGTCGTACCGCCACATGCGCCCATCCGGAGCAAACAACAGTAAGGCGTTGTAAATCTCCTGCCCTTCTAACAGCATCAAACTCCCGGCCAGGTGAATTTGATGCTCAGCCGCGGTTTCTTTTAGCCAAGTTACCGTTTGTCCACTGATGGGTTCGGCACGCTGAAAATTCTCGGTGGTATAGCAGTAGCCGGTATTGAATAGTTCAGGCAAAACCACCACGTCTACCCCGGACGGAACAATTTGTCTGTCCAGACGCTCTGCACGCCG
>WFQZ01000341.1 GCA_015486785.1 Thermoflexales bacterium | reverse complement strand
TCGGCGGCTTCATCGGCCCCGTCCAGCACCACCAGCAGGCGGCGGCCATTGGGGAGCGGACGGGATAGGTAAGTGCTCACCATCCCCCGCCATATGTCGGCGGACTCGGCGGCGACAGCAGGCGCAACCTCGCCGTGCAGGTGGGCCAGGCGGGCCGCCAGGACGGCAAAGACGGTCAAGGCCAAATTGGTATTGAAGCGGATGCTGACGGGGACAAAGACCACCGCCGGGGCGTCCTCGGCGGCCTGGATGCGCTCCAGCCAGCGCACCAGCAGGGCCGATTTGCCCCGTCCGGCGGGGGCGGCCAGGAGCAGGTAGGGGGGCGCGTCCGCGTCGGCCAGCCAGCGGTACAACTCCGCCAGCGCCGCCGCCCGTCCGCCAAAGGGGACGGGCCGCTCCGGCGTGCCGGTGTACTCAACGATAAAGTTGCGGATGCGCGTGCCGTAGTCGGTGGGCAGGCGGGTGATGCCCTGGATGACGTTGTGGTCGCCGGTGATGAGGATGTTGCCGGTGGCGCTCCCGCCTATGGCGACGGAATGATTATGGGCTTCGATCATTCGTGATTCTTCCTCCTGGGGCGACGGCGCGAGGCCATCCCCTACCGTGTGGCGCATGGCGGGACGACGCAAGACCGTCCCGTACCGTATGGCGTGTGGGGCGACGGCGCCGAACTTCTTGTGGATTCATGGCATCCTCCGGTAGATGAGATGACCTCGTTAGTATACCCCCTGCACCGCAGCGGCGCAAGGAAGGTGCGAGGTGCGACGCACCTTACACCCCCAAACTTCCGTCACGCGCAGCCACCGTTATAATTGTGTTTATGTCCCAACCGGTGGTCGCAGTGAACGCTCATCTACTCAGCGGCGAGGCCTCGTATCGCAGCGCGGGGATCGCTGTGTATATTGAGCATCTGTTGCGCTACTTGCCGCGCGTCGCTCCGGAGTTGCGCTATCGGGTGCTGCTGGGACGCGGGCGTCTGCCGGCGGAGGTGACGTTGCCCGTCAGCCGCTCACGCTGGCCCACGCACAGGCCGCCGTTGCGCATCGTTTGGGAGCAGTTGGTGCTGCCCTGGGTGCTGCGCCGTCAGCGGGCCGATTTGTTGCACGCGCCGGCGTTCGTCGCCCCGCTGCTGACTTCGGTGCCCACCGTGATCACGGTCCACGATCTGAGTTTCTTGCGCTATCCGCACTTTTTCCGCCGCAGCAGACAGCGTTACTTGAGCACGATGACGCCGTGGGCGTGCCGCCGCGCCGAGGCGGTGATCACCGGTTCGGAATTCTCCCGCCGCGAGATCGTCGCCGCGCTGGATGTGCCACCGCAGCGGTTGCACGTCGTGCCTTACGGCGTGGCGGCACGCTTCCGCCCGCTGCCCGCCGCGCAGGTGGCGGCGTTCCGCGTGCGGCGCGGTCTGCCGGAGCGGTTCATCTTGTACTTGGGGACGCTGGAGCCGCGCAAGAATCTGCCGCGTCTGATCCGCGCCTTCGCCCGCTTGCGCTCCGCCGTGCCGGAGGCGCATTTGGTGCTGGCCGGCGGCAAGGGGTGGTTCTACCAAACGATCTTCGCCGAAGTGACGCGCCAGGGGCTGCAAGGCCGGGTACACTTCCCCGGCTTCATCCCCGCAGAGGAACAGGCCTTGTGGTACAATGCGGCTACGATTTTCGCGTATCTTTCCACTTACGAAGGGTTCGGGCTGCCGGTGCTGGAATCGCTGGCGTGCGGCGTGCCCGCCGTGGCTTCCAACAGCACTTCCTTGCCGGAGGCGGCCGGGGGCGGTGCGCTCCTGGTGCCGCCGGAGGATGAGGAGGCGATCACCACGGCCTTGGCGCAGTTGTGGCGCGATGCGGAGTTGCGGGCTTCGTTGCGGGCGCAGGGACTGCGGCACGCGGCGCGGTTTTCTTGGGAACGTACCGCAAGCCTGACGGCGGAGGTCTACCGAAAGGTGCTCGGCCAGGATACGGAGGTCAACGGATGAACAAGCGGCGAGATACGGCCCCGCTGTGGTTTTTGGTAAGTGACATCCTCATCATCAATATCGCCTTGGTGCTGGCTTATGTGCTGCGCTATCGGCTGCAATGGTTCGTCACGGTGGTCTACGACGCGCCTTACTCCGCGCACTTGCTCTTCAACGGTATGTTCTCGGTGCTGATCCCGCTGATCTTGTGGGGCAGCGGCGGGTACAGAAATTGGCGGGGTCGCCCGTGGCTGGATCACGTGACCAAGGTGATCGACGCAGTGGCCGTGTCGTTGGTGATCGTGTTGGCCGTGGCTTTCGTGCTGCGCCCGCCGGTCTATTCGCGCTTGCTGCTGCTCGAAGCGGGATTGATGATGATGGTGCTGATGTCCCTCACGCGGGGCGTGGCGATGCTGTATCAGGAACGCCGTTGGCGGCGCGGCATCGGAGCGCGGCGCGTGGTCATTGTGGGCGCGGGGGAAGTGGGGCGGCGGGTGATGCGCACCATCGTCGCCCGCCCCGATCTGGGGTATGAGATCGTGGGGTACGTGGACGATAATCCCACCAAAAGCAGCGGCGAGATCGGGCGGTTCAAGGGGCTGGGCGCACTGGATGACCTCGCTTCCATTATAGATAGTGAGAATGTGGACGAGGTGATCATCACGCTGCCGTGGAATTACCAGCGGCGCATCTTCAGCATCTTGCGCGAGTGTGAGCGGCGGAACGTGGATTCGCGCATCGTGCCCGACTTGTTCCAGATGAGCATGAGCCGGGTTGAGGTGAGCGATCTGGGCGGGCTGCCGTTGATCGCCGTGCATCCGATCTCCTTCGATAAGACGGAGTTGGTGTTCAAGCGGCTGATAGACGTGGCCGGGGCGTCGCTGATGCTGCTGCTGGGCTGGCCGCTGTTCCTGCTGATCGCCATCGCCATCAAGCTGGATTCACCGGGGCCGGTGTTGTTCCGCCAAGTGCGGGTGGGCAAGGATCACCGCCGCTTCAGGATGTACAAGTTCCGCTCGATGCGGGAAGGGGCGGAGCGCGAGTTGGACGCGCTGCGGGAACTCAACGAGGCCGACGGGCCGATCTTCAAGCTGCACAACGACCCTCGCATCACCCGAACGGGGCAATTCCTGCGGCGCACCAGCCTGGACGAGCTGCCGCAACTGATCAACGTCCTGCGCGGCGAAATGAGCTTGGTCGGCCCTCGCCCGCCGATCCCCGAAGAAGTGGCGCAATATCAGCCTTGGCACCTCAACCGCTTGACCGTGCCCCCCGGTATGACCGGGCTGTGGCAGGTGAGCGGGCGCAGCGAGTTGACGTTTGATGAGATGGTGCTGCTGGATTTGTACTACATTGAACACTGGTCGCCGTGGCTTGATCTCAGCATTTTACTGCGCACCGTGCCCAAAGTTATCTTTGGGGAAGGGGCGTACTGAAGGTGCGACAAGATGCGACGCACTTCGGAAGTGCGTCGCATCTAAAGTGCGTCGCAGCTTAAACCCGAAAAGGAGAGTCTCTTATGGAGCGATGGACAATGGATGAAACGGAACGCCAAGCCCTGCTGGAGTTTCTGCGCCGCCTGGTGCAGACGCCCAGCTTGCCCGGCAATGAGGGCCGGGTTGCGGCTTGCGTCCAAGAGGAAATGCAGCGGCTGGGCTTCCAGGACGTGCATACGGACGCTATCGGCAACGTCATCGGGCGGCTGGGGCCGGCGGAAGGGCGCGGCTTGATGTTCAACAGCCACATGGATACGGTGGAAGTCACTGCGCCGGAGGCGTGGACGGTTGATCCGTGGGGCGCGGAAGTCCGCGAGGGGCGGCTCTACGGGCGCGGTTCGTGCGATATGAAGGCCGGCCTGGCCGCCACCATCCACGGGGCCGCGCTGGCGGTGCGCCGGGGCGCGGAGCTGCGGCAGCCGCTCTGGGTGACGTGCGTGGTGATGGAGGAACCGGCGGAGGGGCTGGGCACGCGGGAACTTTTTGAAAGAGACGGCCTCCGTCCGGCGTGGGTGGTCATCGCCGAGCCTTCGGGGCTGGATGTGGTGCGGGCGCAGCGCGGCCATATTGAGATGCGCGTCACGGTCAACGGCCAATCGGCGCACTCTTCCTCGCCCCACCTGGGGCAGAACGCGATCTACGCGGCTTCGCGGCTCATCTTCGGCTTGGAGATTCTGGCCGGGCAGCTCCAGGAGGACCCGTTTCTGGGGCCGGGCGTGCTCGCCGTGACCGACATCCGCGCCCACGCCGTCAGCCGCAACGCCATCCCCCACCGCTGCGAGTTGGTGATTGACCGCCGCTTGACGGTCGGCGAGACCGAATCGCTGGCGCAGTTGGAAATCCAACGCATCATCGCGCGGGAGGACGTGAAGGCCACGGTGGAGATCATTGAGGATCGGCTCACGACGTACACCGGCGAGACGCGCCTTTCCCATCGGGCTTCGCTGCCGTGGATGCTGGACGAACGGCATCCGCTCATCGTCGCCACGATCAAGGCGGCGCGAGAGGCGGGTTTGCATCCCACGTTGACCCGCTGGCCTTTCGCCACGGAGGGCGCGTACTCCGCCGGGGTGGCGCAGGTGCCCACGGTGGGATTCGGTCCCGGCGATCCGGCCATCCCGCACACGGTGGATGAGTACGTAGAGGTCGCGCAGGTCTACGCCGCCGCGCAGACTTACGCCGCGCTCGCGGCGCGATTGCTGGGGCGGGACTGAATCAGGGGGCGCGTTGAGCGAGTCAGAGCGGAGGTGGATACGGCGGGTGGTGGTGTTCCTGCTCGCGGCTCTGGGGCTGCCGGTGCTGTACGCCCGGCTCGCTCCGCCGGCGGGCTGGCAGCTCTACCGCTCGTGGAGTTACGGCGGCGATTACACGCAGTACCGCTCGGCGATGCTGCAAGGGTACGATGGCGCGTGGCTGATCGTCAACCGCTTTACGCCGGAGCCGCATCGCCCCATCCTGCAATATCCGCTCTACGTGCTGCTGGGGCATCTCGCCCGTTGGCTGCACATGCCTTTGGCCTGGCCTTACGTGCTCACGTCCGCCGTGGCCGTGGCCGTGCTGGTCTACGTGCTGTACACTTTCGGGGGGACGTGGCTGGCGCAACGCTCGCAGCGGCGATTGGCGTTCTGGCTGATGCTCTCCGTCGGCTCGGCGTGGCTGGTCGCGCTGCTGCGCTTGCTCCTACCGGGGGCGGATTTCCTCGCCCGCTACGATAGCGCCTTCAACCGCCCGGAGGTCAACACGCTATTGTTGCTGGGCGCGGCGCCGCATCTGCCGTTCGCGCTGGCGATCCTGCTCTACATCCTGGCGGATCGTTGGCGCGGGCAAACGACTTTCCGGCAGCATCCGTGGCGATTTGCGGGCACGTATCTCCTGTTGCCGCTGCTGCTGGGATTGCTCAACGCCTTCAGCTTGCCGCCGCTGCTCGTTTTGAGCGGGCTGCAGGCCCTGTGGCGCAGTTGGCAGCGCAAACAGCTCGCTTGGCAGGATTGGGGGTCGCTCTTCGTGATGAGCGGGGCGGTGCTGCCGCTGGTGGGCTACAATTTGTGGACTTTCACCCGCGATCCTTTCTGGGGGCAGGCTTACGGCAGCCAGAATTACCAGATTTCTTTTCCGCCGGACGTGGTGTTGCTGGGGTACGGCGTGATGGGGGGCTTGGCGATCATCGGGGCAGTGTGGCTGTGGCGCACGCAGCCGGACAAGCGGTTGCTGATCCTCTGGGGCGCGACGCTGTATCTGCTGGGCTACGTGCCGGTGCCTTATCAACGGCGGTTCTCGCTGGGGCTGGGGCCGCTGCTGGCCGTGCTCGCGGTCAGCGGGTGGGAGGTGCTGGGGCGCACGAGGCAGGTGCGCCGCTGGCGGCATCGGCTGTGGGGGCGCGTGCTGGGCGGGGCGACGCTGATCCTGCTGCTGTGGGGGCAGCAGATGATGTTCTACAGTGCCTACAGCAGCTCCTACCTGGGACGAGGCCCCGCGCCGCGCGAAGTGTTTCAACCCACCGCGCTGGCCGAGGCGGCGCGCTGGCTGGACGCGCAAGAGGGCGAGGTCGTCGTGCTCACGTGCGAGCCGCTGGGCAACACGCTGGCAGGCGAGATCCACGGGCGGGTGGTGCTGGGGCACGCCGGGGCGACGCTCCACGTGGCGCAACGCCGCGTCCAAGTGCGGGCGTTCTTCAACGGGACGATGTCCGCCGCCGACCAAGCGGCATTCCTCCGCGAGCACCACGTCAGCCACATCCTCACCTCCGGCGTCCCCACGCTGGAATGCGGGCGCGGCTACCGGCCTCCGGGGGGCTGGCAGCGCGTCTTCTCCCAAGGCGGCGTGGAGATTTGGAGCGACCGGGCGGGCCGACATTAGAGTCAGCATGGCGGGGATAAGGTGGTCGGAAGACGGCGAGCATTCAAATTTGCCATCCCATTCCGCGTGCCTATAATACAACAAGTTCACCGGACACCGCAATCAACCCCTGAATGGAGTACAGCTAATGATCACCAGAATAACTTTTAATCACTTTACCGCCTTCCGAGAATTGGATCTTGAGATCTCCCCCGGCATCAACGTGCTCATCGGCACCAACGGCACCGGGAAAACCCACTTGATGAAGGTCGCTTACGCAGCTTGCGACATCACCAGAACCGAGGTCGGATTTGCGGAAAAGCTCGTGCGCGTGTTTAGACCTAAGGGGCGAGCGATAGGAAGACTCGTAAAACGTCAGCAAGGGAGCGTCCGTTGCAAAGTAGCCGTGTATCGGGGCGCAGAGAAGCTATCCATCTCTTTCTCCAACCACGCGCTACGGCCACAATCCAAAACGGTCAAGCTGCAAGGTATCCAACAGTGGTTGAACAACCCCATCACCAGTGTCTTCATCCCGGTAAAAGAGATGCTTTCTAACGGGCCGGGGTTTCTCTCCCTCTATGATCAGCGTGAAGTTCATTTCTCAGAGATATACGCCGACATCCTCAGTCGTGCTTACACCCCCAAACTGAAAGGGCCTGTAGATCACGATAGGAAAGTCCTGCTGGACGCTTTACAGACCATCATGTACGGGCAAGTCATAGTCGAAGGCGAAGAATTTTTCCTGAAGAACAAACAAGGTAATTTGGAGTTTATGTTACTGGCCGAGGGGATGAGAAAACTGGGGCTTTTATGGCTCTTGATTCAAAACGGCACGTTGACAAATGGCTCCGTCCTATTCTGGGACGAACCGGAAACCAACCTCAATCCCAGCCTGTACGGCCCCGTCATTGACATCCTGCTAAAGCTCCAGAGAATGGGCGTTCAGATTTTCCTGGCCACCCATGATTACGTAGTGCTGAAAGAACTAGACCTCCGCGCGGAGGAGCAGGACAAGATAGCATTTCACGCTTTGTACAGGGAGCAGGAAACGGGCGATATTAAATGCGCCACAACAGACAATTACTTGAAAATCGCCCCCAATGCGATTGCCGATACTTTCTCCGACTTGTATAACCGCGAAATGGCACGGGCGATGGGAACGATGTAACATGGCCACGCAGCTCAGGGAACGGACTTTGTGTATTGACCTGCCTAGCGGCGCCACAGGCGAGAAGTTTGACGATAGGAGACACGGTCTATCCCACTGTATGAAGGCCGTGGATTTCATCGTCGAAGACGGCGAGAAACTGCTCCTCATTGAGATAAAAGACCCTGATGAGGTGCAAACAAGGCCCATATCTGATGATGTGCGACAAAGAGTCCTGCGTGGGTTTCGTAGCAGAATCGTCCATCATGACCTCGCAAGTGAGGCCGTTCGGAAATTCAGGGACACTTTTATTTACCTGTGGGCACAAGAAAAATTACAGGGGAAGACAATCCACTACTACCTACTGATTGCCTTCCAAGCCCTAGATAAAGCTCTGTTGCTCAACCTTCAAGATCAACTGAAAAGAGATCTTCCCGCGAAGGCGGTACAACCGGCCTCGTGGAAAAGGAACATCGTGGAGAAGGTCGGCGTATTCAACCTGGAAACGTGGAATGAGCATTTGCAACGCTACCCCGTTTCCAGAAGTGCGGTGGGCTTGCCGGAAGACGGCTAACCCGCGCTCACGGGATTACCTCCGCACCTTAATCATCGTCATTGAAAATTTAACCGGAAGGTGTGTTTGAATGAGTGTATA
>WFQZ01000340.1 GCA_015486785.1 Thermoflexales bacterium | reverse complement strand
GGAGCGGGCTTTCGCCGGATTCGGCAGCGATACGGTGATGATGATCGGCGGGCTGCTGGTGCTCACGGCGACGTTGGTTCATACCGGCGTGATTGAGCGAGTGGAAAAGTCGTTTCTGCGCCTGGTGCGCGAACATCCCCGGCGATTGCTCCCCTTGCTGATGGTCTCGGTCGCGCTGCTGAGCACGTTCATCAGCAACACCGCCGCCACGGCGTTGTTTGTTCCGCTCACCCTGAGCCTTTCCCGCAAGATGAAGCTGCGAGCTTCGCAACTCTTGATGCCCCTGGCCTTCGCCGCGATCCTGGCCAGCTCGGTGACGCTGATCAGCTCTTCCACCAATCTGGTCATCGGCGGCTTGCTGCAACTTTACGGTTTGCCGCCGTTGGGGATGTTTGAGCTGACGTTGGTGGGGCTGCCGATTCTGGCCGTTGGGTTGGTGTACATGGCTTCCGTGGGCACGAAGCTGATTCCGGCGCGTGATCCGCCGGCGTTGCCGGAGCAAGTGGCGGAATTGCGCCCTTACCTCGGAGAGATCGTGCTCCGTGCCACTTCGCCGCTGGTGGGCAAATCGCTGGCGGAGGCGCGTTTGGGGCGCGACTTGGACCTGACGGTGCTGCGCATCTCTCGCGCCGATGGGCAAGCTCTCGTCCCGCAAGCTGATGTCGTGCTCTCCGCCGGAGATAGGATGGTCATTGAAGGGCCGCGCAACGCGCTGTTGCGCTTCCAGGCCGAGCACGGGCAATCGCCTGAGTCGCTTGCCACGGGACTGACGCCCTTGAGCGTCTCGGAGATCAGTGCCAAGGTGCAGTCGGAGGATGTGCAGGTGGCGGAAGTGATCTTGCTCCCCGGTTCGCCGTTGATCGGGCGCACGCTCAAGATGGTGCATTTCCGGCAGCGATACGGCATGCAGGTGTTGGGGCTGAATCGGCGGGGGCGCAATCTCTACCGCAAGCTGAGCGACGTGATTTTGCACACCGGCGATCAATTGCTGGTGCAAGGCCCGCGTGCCGTCCTGGGCGAGGCGGATAAGCGCAACTTGTTCCGCGTGGTGGGGCATCCCGAAATTCGGGTGTTCCGGCGGGGCAAAGCCGGGTTGGCGATGGCGATCTTCGCCGGTGCGCTGTTGCTGGCGGCGTTCAACGTGCTGCCGCCGGCGGTCGCCGTGTGGCTGGGCGTGCTGTTGGTGTTCGTCGGCGGGTGCATCACGCCCGATACGGCTTACCGCACCATTGAATGGAAGGTGATCGTCGTCATCGGCAGTATGCTGGCCATCGGTCAGGCGATGGAGACGACCGGTACGGCGGCCTTCCTCGCCGCGCAGATCGTCAAGGTGGCGCAGCATGCCTCTCCGCCGGTGCTGCTGACCGTTTTCTTCGCGCTGACGATGGCCCTCACGCAGCCGATGTCCAACCAAGCGGCGGCGGTGATCGTGCTGCCCATCGCCATCGAGACCGCGTTGCGGCTGGGGCTGAATCCGCGTACCTTTGCCGTGATGATCGCCGTGGGCGCGAGCAGTTCATTCATCACGCCGCTGGAGCCATCGTGCCTGATGGTTTACGGGCCGGGGCGGTACAAGTTTATGGACTTCATCAAGGTCGGCTCCGGGCTGACGCTGCTGATCTACCTCGTGGCGATTGTGCTCGTGCCGTTGTTCTGGCCGCTGTGATCATCGCCCGTGGGTGATGGCGCGGATTTCCTCGTAGAGCGGCTTGAGCCGCCGGTACATCTGCCGGTAGACCCGATGATAGAGCGCGTCGTAAATTTCGTGGGTGTCTGGGTGCGGCGTGAACACCTGCCCCACGCGGGTCATCTGGCGGACTGCGCTCTCGAAATCCGGGTGCAGCTTCATGCCCACGGCGGCGACGATGGCCGCGCCCAGGCCGGAGGTTTCGTAGGTGTGCGGGCGGATCGTGGGCAAGCCGAAGATGTCCGCCGTCAGTTGCAAGGCCGCGTTGCTCTGTGAGCCGCCGCCGGAGACGCGCAGTTCGGTGATGTGGCTGTGGGTGCGCCGTTCAATGCGCTCCAATCCCTCGCGCAGCGCGTAGGCCAGCCCTTCGAGGATCGCGCGGTAGAGGTGCGCCCGCGTGTGTTCGGCGTTGAATCCGATGATGGCCCCGCGAGCTTCCAGCCCCGGTTGACGCAATCCCGGCGTCCAGTAGGGCTGAAGCAGCAAGCCGGCGGAACTCGGCGGGGCTTGCTCCACGAGCGCATCGAAAAGAGCTTCCGGCGTGGTGCCCATTTCTTTCGCCATAAGCTGCTCCACGTGTCCGAATTCCTCCTTGAACCAGCGCACCATCCAGTAGCCGCGATAGATTTGCACTTCCAGCGAGTAATGCCCCGGCACGGCGGCGGGGTAAGGCGGAATCAGCGGGATTACCTCCGTGTATTTGGTGCGGGTGACGTTGATCGTGGCCGTGGTGCCGTAGCTGAGGCTGCCGATGTGCGGGGCCAATCCGCCCGCGCCGAGCACCTCGCAGGCTTTGTCGGCGGCGGCGGCGATGACCGGCAGCCCGGCGGGCAAGCCCGTCGCTGCCGCAGCTTGCGCCGTGATCTCGCCCAGCACCTCGGCCGGCGGCACAAGCTCCATCAGCATCTCCTGTGGCATGGGGATCGCTAGCCATTTCCAATCGTGGGGCGCGGCCCAACGGAGTTTTTTGTAATCGAAGGGCATGTAGCCGACCTGGCAGCCGACGGAATCCGCAAAACGTCCGGTGAGTTTGTAATTCAGGTAGCCGGAAAGGTACATGTACTTGTACGTGTTGGCCCAGATTTCCGGCTGATGGATGCGAATCCAGTTGGCCTCGGTTTCGGCCTGCAAGTAAGCCACCGTCTCGGTGATGCCCAGCAGCTTGAAGAGTGCGCCCCACGGGCCGCGCACCGGCGGGAGTCCCTCGGTGCGCCGCTGGTCGGGCCAGACGATGGCCGGGCGCAAGGGTTGGCCTTCGCGGTCCACGTTGATCACCGTGGATCGCTGGGTGGTCACGGCCAGCGCGGCGATGGCGGACTTGTCCACGTCCGGTTGCGCCCATAGCTGCCGGCAGGCTTGAGTCAGCGCGTGCCAGAAATACAGCGGGTCTTGTTCCGCCCAGCCGGGGCGCGGGGAAACATACGGCGTGATGGGGACTTGGGCCTTGGCGCGTAGGTTGCCGCGCAAGTCAAAGAGCAACGCGCGGACGCTCTGTGTGCCGTTGTCAATTGCCAGCAGCAAGTCTTTCATAGCCCCTCCGTTAGCGAGAATTCAAAGATGCTCCAGATTATACCGCCCGGCGTTATTTTTGTTCTCCCTGGTTGAGCGAGTATACTAACAAGCACCAGGAGGTGCAAGATGAAATTTCCGTATGGCAGGGGAAGTGGCGTAATATGTGCGATTATTCCATTGTAGTTCCGGCGTTTCAGGCGGCTGACATCATCGGTGAGTGCGTGGCAGCTTTGAATCAACAGACTGTATCGCGTGCTCGCTACGAGATCATCGTGGTGGATGACGGTTCAACGGACGGCACCGGCGAGGCTGCCCGCGCCGCCGGGGCGGATGTGGTGTTGACGATCCCGCACGGCGGCCCCTCGGCGGCCCGTAACGCCGGCATTGAGGCCGCTCGCGGCGAGCTGGTGTTGTTTACCGATGCGGATTGTTTGCCTTCGCCTGACTGGCTGGCGCAGATGGTCGCACCCTTCGCCGATCCTCAGGTGATGGGGGCCAAGGGATCGTACCGCTCACGGCAACGGTCGTTGGTGGCGCGGCTGGTGCAACTGGAGTTTGAGATCCGCTATGAGCGGATGGCCCGCCTGCCCCGCATTGATTTTGTGGATACTTACGCGGCTGCCTACCGCCGCGACTTGCTGTTGACTTACGGGGGCTTTGATACGACGTTCCCCATTCCCTCGGCGGAGGACGTGGACCTTTCTTTCCGCTTGGCGGCGGCGGGACACAAGTTGGTTTTTGTGCCCCAAGCGTGGGTTTGGCATCGTCATCCCGCTACGCTGGGAGCGTACTTGCGCCGCAAAGTCCGCTTTGGCTACTGGCGGGCGGTGATCTATCGCCGCTATCCCGATAAAATCGGCGGGGATGCGCACACGGACCCGCTGCTCAAGCCGCAATTCGCGCTCGTGGCGTTGACGATGCTGCTGGCCGCGCTGGGGTTGGTCTGGCGGGCGGCGTGGTGGGGCAGCTTGCTGACGTTGCTCGCTTTCTGGGGCACGACGTTGCCTTTTGTGCGTTGGGCTTGGCCGCGCGACCGAGCCGTGGCCTTGATTTGGCCGGGCGTGACGTTCCTGCGTGTGCTGGGGCAGGGCGCCGGGCTGGCCGTGGGATTGGTGCTCCAGCGCGTCCG
>WFQZ01000339.1 GCA_015486785.1 Thermoflexales bacterium | reverse complement strand
TGTTGTACACGTTCACACACTTAGTGTGGAACAAGTGCATTATTATTATACAGAATCTCTCGGATTTGTCAAATGAAAACGGGTTAACTATACCACATTTGTGACTGTTTGGCTTGGCCTGGAGGACGAGTGCCGAAACAGGGAGAGCTATCCGTAGTTGTCTGACATCTTGCAGAAAAGGCCATTTGGTGTGCGTATCTCTTGACTGGCGAAACGGATGTGCTAAGATTTTGCCCACTCAACACTACTACAGTAGTGTTTTAAGCTGGCTGCACTGTGCAGCAATTTTCACTATCCTTAACTAAAGGAGGAGACGATGAAGAAACGATGGATTCTGGTAGCACTTTCTTTGTTGACCGTGGTGGGCATGTTGCTTTCGGCTTGCGGGCCGAAGACCACACCCACGACGGAGAAGCCGGCCACGACGGAAGCTCCGGCGACCACGGCCCCGGCGACGGAGGCTCCCACCGAAGCCCCGACGGAAGCCCCCACAGAGGCTCCCACGGCTGAACCGGTGACCATCACCGTGTGGCATGGCTGGGACGGCGCGTACCTCAAGGCGTATGAAGAAGTTGTCAAGGAGTTCAATGACTCCCACGATAACATCAAGATCGAACTTTCCAAAGTGGACAACCTCTCTGACGCGCTGAGTGTGGCCATTCCCTCCGGCGAAGGCCCCGATATTATGGCCTGGGTGCAGGATCAGATCGGGCGCAATGCTTTGGTCGGCAACATTGTCCCCATTGATCAGTGGGTGAGCCAGGACTACTTGAAGCAAAACTTCGAACCGGCTGCCGTGCAGGCGATGATCTGGAACGGCAAGGTGTGGGGCATTCCCGAATCCCAGGAGGGCATCGCGCTGGTATACAACAAGGCGTTGATCTCCGAGGATGATCTCCCCAACCCCGACGACTTCAATGACTTGCTCCAGAAGGCCACTCAATTCCGCAAGGATCACCCCGACAAGTATTACCTCTGTGATCAGGGATTGGGCAACCCCGATGCCTATCACGTTGCTCCGATCTACTTCGGCAACGGGATGAGCAAGTACAAGGGCTACATTGACGATCAAGGGAACGCCTACATGAACTCTCCTGAGGGATACGCCGCCGCTGAGTGGATCAAGAAATTCAGCGCGGTTGCCCCAGCCGAGACCAGCCACGAGATTTGCCAGGCCATGCTCACCGATGGCGAGGCCGCGATCTGGTGGACCGGGCCGTGGGCCATTGCGGACATTGAAGCTGCCGGCATTGACTACGGCATCGCCCCGATGGGCAGCCCCTTCGTGGGCATCAAGCTCTTCATGATGACCCCCAATGCCGTGGATCGCGGTCACGCGGACGCCGCCATTGAGGTGATGAAGTACTTCGGCAGCGCGGACGTGCAGAAGAAGCTGGCGCTCACCAACAAGACCGTACCGGCCAACACCAAGGCCCTCCACGATCCTGAGGTGCAGGCTCTCTACACCGTCGCCAAGTTCGGTGAGTCCCTCAATCGCGGGACGCCGATGCCCAACCACCCGTACATTGATTGCCAATGGGGGCCGGTTGGTGACGCGACCACCGCTATTTGGAACGGTTCGCAAACCCCGAAAGAAGCCATGGATGATGCGCAGGCCGCGATTGAAAAGTGCATCGCTGACATGAAGTAGCCTGTTCGTTCTATGACTCGCTTAACAATGGCCCTAGCCGCACCTCGGTTAGGGCCATTGTGCCATTAAGGAACTCTCACGTCCAAGGAGGAATAATGTCCACTTCATACAAGGGCTGGAAAAAAGCTGCCATTGTGTTGCTCTTTATCTTACCCACGCTCGTCAGCGTGACTTTGATCAGCCTCTACCCCATCTTTTACAACGTCTACATTTCCTTGACTAACCGCAGTCGCTTCCATTACGCGCCCCCCGATAATATCTGGAACTGTACCACCGACGTGATGGGCAAGTACTGTTTTCAATCCCCGCTGCTGGCCAACTATGCGGATTTATTCGGCCCGCTGGTAACCCCAGAATCATTGGTCTCATGGTTCAAGCTGCTCCTGCTCTTGGTGCCCATTGTCGCCGTCTATTACCTGGAGCGACGCGCCCGCCGCAAGAGCCTCAGCAAGCCGGAGACTTGGTGGTGGTGGCTGCTGGGATTGCTCGGCAGCGGCTTGATCTGGGTGGTGCTGGATGTCAACGCTGCTATTGAGCAATTGATGAACACCGGCGATTTCTTCATTGTGATGTTCCGCACGTTCCTCTACGTGCTGGCCTGTATGCCGTTCTTCGTTTTCTTCGGCGGATTGTTAGCACTTATCCTCAACAACAAGTACATTAAGGCCAAAGGCGCGTGGCGCACGATCCTAATTCTCCCCTGGGCTGTGCCTAACTACATCACCGCAGAGATTTGGAAGTTCTTCTTCCAAGAACAGGGCACCATCAATCAACTCCTGGGGCTGGTTGGACTTACCGGCCCGGCGTGGTTACAAAGCGATCTCACGGCCTTCATTGCCGTGGTGATCATTAACATCTGGCTCTCGTACCCCTTCTTTATGACCATCATCCTGGGAGCTTTGCAGGCCATCCCCCAAGACCAGTATGAGGCGGCGGATGTTGACGGCGCGACCTGGTGGCAAACCTTGACCCGCATCACCATCCCGTTGCTCCGCCCGGCAGTGATGCCCGCCATCGTGCTCAGCTCCATCACCACCTTCCAGATGTTCAACACCGTGTGGCTGGTGACGAACGGCGGCCCCATTCGTGGTGCGGGCAAGCCCGGCGCCACCGAATTTGTCATGATCCATGCCTACAAAATGTTCCGCACCGATAACTACAGTGCCAGCGGTGCGTATGCCGTCGTGGTCTTCCTGCTGCTCTTCGCGGCCACGATGATCAGCCTGCAAATGACGAACATTACGAAAGGAGCGACAGAATGAGAAAGCCCACCACCTTCAGTTTGATCTTGATGTATGCAGTTCTGGTAATCGCCGTCCTGATCGCCGTGTACCCGGTATGGTTCACCGCGCTGGCCTCGGTGCGACCCGGCCAGCGGCTGCTGACCACCAAACTAGTCAGTATGTTCGTCCCCACCGAAATCACGTGGGACAACTTCAACCAGCTGCTCTTCGAAAACGCCTTCCCCCTGTGGCTGAAGAACAGCCTCTTCGTGGCCGGGTTGACGACGATCTTCTGCGTCTCGCTGGCGACCAGCGGCGCGTTTGCCTTCTCCCGCTTCAAGTTCGTGGGCCGCGAAGCCCTCTTGATCCTGTTCCTGGCGATCAACGCCTTCCCCGGCATCCTCTCGCTGATCCCCATCACCCAAATCCTGCGTACTCTGGGACTCTTCGGCACACACTGGGGCTTGATCTTCGCCTACTCCGCCGGAACGCTGGTCTTTACCACCTGGAATCTCAAAGGGTACTTTGACACCATCCCCATTGACCTGGAGGAGGCCGCCATGATTGACGGCGCCAGCCCCATCCAAGCCTTCATCCAGATCGCCTTGCCGCTGGCGCGACCGGCCCTCGCCGTGACCGCGCTCTTCGGCTTCCTGGCCGGATGGAACGAGTACATTATGGCCCTGGTGATGCTGCCGGGCAAAGAAAACATGTGGACGCTGCCCGTCGGACTGGTCAGCCTGGCCGGCAGCCACTCGGTGCCCTGGGGACTGTTTGCCGCCGGCGCGCTGCTGATCTCCGTCCCCACGCTGATCGTCTTCTTGAGTATGCAGAGCTATCTTGAATCCGGCTTGACCGTGGGCGGCGTCAAAGGATAAACCCCTCGCCGGCCGGAGGACGCATTCACTGCCGAGGCGCGGGGGAAACCTCCGCGCCTCGCGTGATTTCTGCCTTGCAACTAACCACCCTCGCCCCCGTAGACAACATTATGCTGCAAGGCCTTGTGGTACAATTAGACCCTGATTTTCAAACCAAGTAAAAGGAGACCTATGAAACGCTGGACACTGTTATTGATTGTTGTATTGCTGCTTTCCTCACTGGCATGCTCACTTTCCGGGGGCAAGAGTGCCACGCCCGCACCCTCTCAGGCAACCGCAGCCCCTAAATCCAACGCCACCTCTGGCGGAGGCAACACCACCACCCAGGAAAACACCGCTACCCCGCAGGCGCAAACCTCGCAGCCCGAAAACGGCGGGAGTTCGGATTCCGAATCGTTCCCCACGCTGGACCCCAACGCGCTGGCCGGGCTGGATAGCTACCGCAGCAAGATCACGATGACCGTTGTCTACACCAACGGCACCACCGAACAGATGGAAATGTCCCAAGAGGAAGTGCGCGACCCACTCGCCAAACACATCCTGCTCCACTCTGACCAGGGCGACATTGAAATGATCCAAGTCGGCGATACGCAGTGGATGCGCCTGGGCGACAATTGGATGCAATCGCCGGTTGGAGACGAGCAGGCTTTTGGGGACTTTGGAAGCCTCTTCATCGGCGCGGACGAACTGGCCGACGTTTCTCAGCAAAACGACTACAAGTACATCGGTCGGGAAGACGTGAACGGCGTGCGCACCAAGCACTATCAATTGAAGTACAACGCCTCCATGAACGTGGGCCAGGAGGAGATCTCCAACGGCGTGGCCGACATCTGGATCGCCAACGAATCCAACTTGCCCGAATTTGCCGTGCGCTTCAAGCTGGAAGCCAGCGGCATGGTGGATAATCAACAATCCCAATTCAGCATCTTGCAAGATGTCTATGACATCAACAAGCCCATCACCATTGAACCCCCCGAAGATGCCCAGAACGTAGGCTTGCCGGACGACATCCCGATGTACCCCGGCGCAACCGGCGTTACCTCCATGGGCGGGATGGTAGTCTTCTCCTCGGAGGACGACGTAGCCACCGTGAGCGCGTTCTACATTGAGAAGCTCGAGGCGGATGGCTGGACGAAGACCGATGGGATGGACACAGACGCCCTCGTGACGCGCTCCTACACCAAAGGAGACCGCACCGTGCAAATCTCCGTCACCACCGGCGATAACGGCGGCTCTCAAGTGATGATCACCACCGAACAGTAGCCGCCTCTTTGGCCTAAACAATTCCGCAACCGGTGGAGGGACACACCCTCCACCGGTTCTGCGTCTCAGGGACGCGGTTATAATAGAACACCTGATGAAGAATCTCTAGTCCTGGGAGCGAAATGAGCGCGAAAGAAGCCCTGATCGTGCATGGCGCACGGCAGCACAACCTGAAAAACATTGACGTTACCATTCCCAAGTACAACCTGGTGGTGATCACCGGCCTCTCCGGTTCGGGGAAATCCTCGCTGGCCTTTGATACGATCTTCGCCGAAGGCCAACGCCGCTACATTGAGTCGCTCAGTGCCTACGCGCGGCAATTCCTGGGGCGGGTCAGCAAGCCCGACGTGGACGCCATTGAGGGCCTGAGTCCGGCGATTGCCATTGACCAGAAAGGAGCTTCGCACAACCCCCGCTCGACGGTGGGCACGGTGACAGAAATCTACGACTACTTGCGCTTGCTCTACGCCCGCATCGGTGAACCGCACTGCCCTCAGTGTGGCCGTCCGGTGGCGCGACAGAGTGCTCAAGAGATCGTGGACGCCCTGCTGGCCCTGCCTCCCGGCGCACGGCTGTTGCTGCTCGCCCCGCTGGTGCGGGGACGCAAGGGCTATCATCGCGCCACCTTTGATGAAGTGCGCCGCCTGGGATTCGTGCGGGTGCGGGTGGATGGCACAGTCTACGATCTCGACGAACTGCCCGCGCTGGATCGCTACAAGCGGCACCACATTGAAGCCGTTGTGGATCGCATCATCATCCCCGATGCGGCGCAAGAGCCGGAGGCCGCTTATCGGGACTTCGTCAGCCGCTTGACCGACTCGGTGGAAACCTCCCTGCGCCTGGGGGACGGCGTGCTCATTGCGGACGTCGTGCGTTCCCCTGACCCGGACATCGCCTTGGGCGACCGCCTGTACTCCGAATCGCTCACCTGCCCCGTGTGCGGCATCAGCCTACCGGAGATTGAACCGCGCACCTTCTCGTTCAACAGTCCCCACGGCGCGTGCCCCACTTGCCAAGGGCTGGGGTATCGGCAAGAAATCGACCCCGCGCGGCTGGTGCCCGATCCCTCGCGGTCGCTCAACGAGGGCGCGATAGCCTTCGGCGTGGCCGAGGATCATACCAGCTACACCTTCAAGATGCTGGCCGGCGTGGCGCGGCATTACGGCATCCCGATGGATCGCCCCTGGCGCGAGCTGACGCGCCAGCAGCGACGCATCTTGCTCTACGGGAGCGGCGAGGAACGTATCCCTATGCGCTATGAAAGCACTCACGGCGTTTGGGAGGGCCTCCGCCGCTATGAGGGACTCATCCCCAACCTGCGGCGGCGTTACGAAGAAACCACCTCGGACTACATCCGCAGCCGCATTGAGGCGGTGATGAGCCGTACTCCCTGCCGCACCTGTAAAGGTACGCGCTTGAATCAGGTCGCGCGGGCGGTGACCGTGGCCGGGCGTCCCATCCACGAACTGGCGCATTGGCCGGTCTCGCGCCTCAGTCCCTGGGTCGAAACGCTGATGGACGGCGGAGATCTCACGCCCCAGCAACAGCAGATCGCCCGCCGCCCCCTGCGCGAAATCCGCGACCGCCTGCGCTTCCTGCTGGACGTGGGGCTGGATTACCTGAGCTTGGATCGGGCGGCCAACACCCTTTCCGGCGGCGAAGCGCAGCGCATCCGCCTGGCGACCCAGGTCGGATCGCGGCTCACGGGCGTGCTCTACGTGCTGGATGAGCCGAGCATCGGCCTGCACCAGCGGGATACGGCGCAACTGATCCACACGCTCAAAGAGCTGCGCGACCTGGGCAACACCGTCTTGGTGGTGGAGCACGACGACGAAACCATCCGCGCCGCCGACTGGATCGTGGACTTGGGGCCGGGCGCGGGCGAGCACGGCGGCGAGGTCGTGGTCTCCGGGACGCTCTCGCAGGTCTTGACCCATCCCACCTCCCAGACGGCGGCCTACCTTTCCGGCAGAAAGCGCATCCCCGTTCCGGCCCGCCGCCGCAGAGGCAACGGCCACGATCTGTGGGTGCGGGGCGCATCTCTGCACAACCTCAAACGCATTGACGTGCGCTTCCCCCTGGGGACGTTCATCTGCGTGACCGGCGTCTCCGGTTCCGGCAAAAGCTCGCTGGTCGTCGAAACCCTCTATCCCCACGTTGACTACCTGTTGCACCAGACCCGTCAGCCCCCGCTGGCCGCCCGCGCCCGCATTAAGGGCGTGGAATACTTGAACAAGCTCATTGACATTGACCAATCGCCCATCGGGCGCACCCCGCGCTCCAACCCGGCCACGTACACCGGCGTATTCACCTACTTACGCGAACTGTTCGCTGCCCTGCCTGAGTCGAAATTGCGCGGTTACAAGCCGGGGCGGTTTTCCTTCAACGTCAAAGGCGGGCGGTGCGAGGCTTGCCAGGGACAGGGCACCTTGCGCATTGAGATGCAATTCCTCCCCGAAGTGTACGTGGCCTGCGACGTGTGCCACGGCAAACGTTACAACCGCGAAACACTCCAGGTGCGTTACAAGGGGCTGACCATCGCCGATGTCCTAGAGCTGACCGTCAACGAAGCCCTGGAGTTCTTCAGCGCGATCCCCAAGATCGTGCGGCGGCTCCAAACCTTGCAGGATGTGGGGCTGGGATACATCCGCTTGGGGCAGTCGGCGACCACCCTCTCCGGCGGTGAAGCGCAGCGCATCAAACTGGCGCGGGAACTTTCCAAGCGGGCCACCGGTGACACGCTCTACATCCTCGATGAGCCGACCGTGGGGCTGCACGCCGCCGACGTGAGCAAACTGATCCACGTGCTGCAACGGCTGGTGGAATCCGGCAATACCGTCATCGTCATTGAGCACAACCCCGACGTGATCAAAGTGGCCGACTGGATCATTGACCTCGGCCCGGAAGGCGGCGATGCCGGGGGCGAGGTCATAGCCGCCGGCCCGCCGGAACTGATCGCCCGCACCCCGACTTCCTACACCGGCCAATACCTCAAACGCTGGCTGGGTCTGTAGCCGGTCGTGTAAGTTGCGACGCACCTGGGAGGTGCGTCGCAACTCAAGCCGCTCTCCCGCCGAAAGATAGGATAATGTCTCATAGAGTGGTGTAAATTCGGCCTTGAAAAAGGTCATCGTGTGGTTTCCCGGGTTAAGAGACAAAACAAAAGAAAGGAGACCGAACACGCTAACCGGGTGGGGGCCGGGCACCGTCGGCTGGACGAACGAGGCTATCCGTTTGTACGGAGTGTACTTGCCGTTGGTGATCCGGCAGAGTCCGTGAGAGAAGCACAGTTGCGACGCACTTTGGAAGTGCGTCGCAACTACCAGCGTTACACAGCGCGGGGATCGCTGATCTCG
>WFQZ01000338.1 GCA_015486785.1 Thermoflexales bacterium | reverse complement strand
GGGCAAGCGGCTGCAGGATTTGTTGGAACAGCAGGACCTCAACACCGACATGGGCTGGCGTTTAGCCGCATTGCCACCAGTCACCTCCACGGCCAAACCTGCCCTCTCCCCGGTCGCCGGCCGCATCATTGGCGGCGGGAAGGAAGATCTCGTACCGATCGTCGCCGCAAGCGGTACGGATGTCACAGCGCCGGTATTGCGTCGTCTCCTGAGCGAGGCTGGCTATCAGATCCTGCGCGGCGACGAACTGGGCGACCCAGCGGGACGAGCCTGGACGGAATTTGGGGCCATCGACAGTTATGGACACGAGCACGGCTGGAAAATTGCCCACCACGTGGTCGCCGAATTGGCAGGGTTGGCCGAGCGGGTACAAGCGCTTCTCGATCATGGCTGGCAGGAAGTTGTCATCGTCACTGACCACGGCTGGCTCTTACTCCCCGGCGGGCTCCCCAAAGCTAATCTGCCCCAACATCTCACCTTCAAACGCAAAGGCAGATGTGCGGTGCTGAAACAAGGCGCCGACGCCGGCCAGCAGGTCGTGCCTTGGCATTGGGATGACGACGTGCGCATCGCCATGGCGCCAAGTATCCGCTGCTACGAAGCCGGCAAAGCGTACGAACACGGCGGCCTCAGCCCGCAGGAATGCGTGACCCCTGTTCTCACCGTCACCCGGGCCCAGAACGATCCGAGCCAGGCCGTCGTCATCAAGAATGTCACATGGAAACGACTGCGTTGCACGGTGGAGATTAGCGGCGCCGGCTCCGGGTGGGCCGTGGACCTTCGCACCAGAGCTGCTGACCCCGCCACCTCTCTGCTGGTTGCTCCCAGATCGGTGGAAGCTGACGGCCAGGCATCGGTATTGGTCGAGGACGAAGACGCTGAAGGGGAAAAGGTGTTCATGGTGCTCCTCGGCTCCACCGGGGCTGTCCGGGCTCAGCTAACAACCATTGCTGGAGGAGGTACCGATGCAATTAGATGAATTGGATCACATTGCCGATGAAGCCTTTGCCGGTTATATTGTGCGCAAAGACCTGGCCCTGAGATTTCGGGGGCAGTATCCGGTGCCTACCTACGTGGGCGAATTCCTTATCGGTCGCTACTGCGCCACCACCGACGAAGCCGAAATCGCCGAGGGGTTGGCCATCGTGGAACGCCAGATGCGCGAGCGCACCGTGCGCCCCGGCGAGGAGGAATTGTTCAAGTCCCGCGCTCGCGAACAGGGCCGGGTCAAGCTCATCGACTTGATCACTGCCCGATTGGACGCTCACACCGATTCCTACCTGGCTACGCTGCCAAGCCTTCAGCTGCGCGACGTGCGCATCGATGCCGACATGGTGGCCGAGAACGAGCGCATGCTTACCGGCGGCTTTTATGCCGAAATCCACCTGGAGTACGACGCCGCCATTGCCCAGGAAAAGAACGGGCGCCCTTTTGGCATTAGTTTTCTCCGTCCCATCCAGTTGTCAAAACGCGGCGTGCTGGACGATCTCGCCCGCGGCCGGGAAGCATTCACCGTGGAACAGTGGCAACAATTCTTGTTGCGCAGCATCGGCTTCGAGCCCGAGCGGCTCCCACAGCGCGCCCGGGATATTTTGTTCATGCGCATGATCCCTTTTGTGGAGCGCAATTACAACATGGTGGAATTAGGGCCGCGCGGCACGGGAAAATCCTATCTTTACCAGCAGATTTCTCCTTACTCCCACCTGGTTTCCGGCGGCAAAACCACCGTGGCGCAGATGTTTGTCAACATGAGCACAGGACAGCGCGGGTTGGTATGCCAATACGACGTCGTTTGCTTCGACGAGATCGCCGGCGTTTCTTTCGACAAGAAAGATGGCGTTAACATCATGAAAGGGTACATGGAAGCAGGCGAGTTCAGCCGCGGGCGGGAGAGTATCCGTGCCGACGGCAGCATCGTCATGGTGGGCAATTTTGATGTCGATGTCGTGCACCAGCAACGCATTGGGCATCTGTTCGGGGCGCTGCCCAAAGAAATGCGGGACGATACAGCGTTCATGGACCGCATTCACG
>WFQZ01000337.1 GCA_015486785.1 Thermoflexales bacterium | reverse complement strand
TCGCCACACTGTTCACCTACCTGCACGTCCGCGAAAACGAGTTGACCTTGTACGGCTTCCCCGATGCGGAGCAAAAATCGCTCTTCAAGCTCCTACTGGGCGTGTCCGGCGTGGGGCCGAAGGCCGCGCTAAGCGTGCTGAGCACCCTTTCCCCCGAAACCCTGCGGCGGGCGATCCTCAACAAGCAACCGGCGGTATTGGCCCGCGCTCCCGGCGTGGGGAAGAAGACCGGCGAGGCCATCGTGCTGCACCTCAAGGACAAGATCAAGCAGCGCGACGGCATCGGCCTCGCTATGACCGAAGACGATACGGATGTGATCGCCGCACTGACGGCCCTCGGCTTCAGCGTCGTGGAGGCCCAGCGAGCCTTGCAACAACTTCCGCGCGGGCAGCCGCTCTCGCTGGACGAGAAAATCCGCCGTGCGCTGATTATGCTCGGCCAATGAGGCATTCCCCGCTGCGCCGGGCCGTTTTCCCGCTCCTGCTCGCGCTCCTCAGCGCGTGTTGGCCGCAACCACTGCCGCACGTGCTCAAGATCGGCCTGGCAGCCCCCTTTGAAGGACGTTACCGCTATGTGGGCTATGACGCGATCTACGCCGCGCGGCTGGCCGTCAAAGAGATCAACCAGGCCGGAGGCGTGAACGGCTGGCACATTGAACTTGTCGCCTACGACGACCGAGGGAATGCCGCGTTCGCGCGTTCCGTGGCGCGGGACTTGCTCACCGATCCGGACATCGTCGCCGTGGTGGGGCACTTCCGCCAGGAAAGCACCGAGGCCGCCGCGCCGCTGTACATCGCCGCCGGGATGCCGCTGTTGAGCGTCGGCGCGTGGCTCACGCCGACGGCGGGCGTGTGGCAGTTGACCCCTTCACCGGCGCGATTCAACGAGGTGCTTCATCTGGCCGGGGAGCCGGAAATGCGCGGCAATCCTTACGCGCAAGCACCGGTCGACAGTGCGGAGCAGGTGCGCCACGGCCAAAAGTTGCCCGTCGGCGGGCCGCCGCTGGCCGCGTCCGATTTCGCCGCCGTGGGCGGAGCGGCGATCAGCGGCACGCTGGTGCTCACGCCGTACCCCTATCCCGCCGACGTGCCGGGGACTTCCGCTTGGCGCGAGGCCTATCGCGCGATGGGGTTGTACACGCCGCAACCGGGTCAGGCCTCCCTGGCGGCTTACGAGGCGATCTACGTCCTCGCCGCAGCCATCCGCGCTACGCCGCCGCACGTCACGCCCTCACGGGACAGCATCGCGCAAGCGATGGCGCACGTGGAGCGGCAAGGGCTACTGGGTCGCATCCGGTGGGACGCGCGGGGCGTGTGGGAAACCGCGCCGCTGTACCTCTACCGCTGGTCGCCGGAGCGCGAGGCGTCGCGCCCGTTGCTGCAAGAGAAATTCACAGCAACTCCACTTCGTAGCGGGGCACACGAGCGCACGAGCCTTCTAGCCAAGCCAAAGCCTCATCCACCGCTTGCTCCGGCCCCACCAGGATGATGATGTCGCCGGAGCGCAAGTTGGTGTCGCCGTGCGGCATCAACAACTCTTGACCGCGCCGGATGCCCATCACCAGCACATCGCCGGGGAGCTGCAACTCGCGCAAGGTGTTGTTCCGCAATCCGGCATTGCACAATCGCCCCTCGGCCACACGGATGCCGTGGAGTTGATTGAGCAGGTCAAACGCCGCCGGGTGCTCCAACGCCCCCTCCAGCGTGAACAGCAGGGCAATCGAGGGCTGCACCACGCGCACGCCCATCGTGCGCAGGGCCGCCAAGTGCTGCGAGGAATTGGTCACGGCAATGACGTTGGGGATGCCAAAACGCTCTCGCGCCATCTGCGCCAGCGCGAGATTGGCCGCCTCATCCCCTTGCAGCGAGACCAGGGCCGCCGCATGCTCCGCCCCACCCTCCGCCAGCACTTCCGCCGGGGGCGGACATTCGTCACACAGCACCGACCGCACCTCGGAGGGCAGCGAGCGGAAGGGCCGTGCGCCCCGTCGCCCGATGAGCGTGATGTCGCGCTCGCCGCGCTCCACCAGCCGTTGCGCCAGCATCACCGCAATATCGGTATCGCCGATGATGAGCAAGCCGTGGCGTGATTCGTCCTCAGCCGGGGGCGGCACCAGGCGGTTGAAGATCGGCGGCGAAAAAGTACACGTCACCAGAGCCACGAGGATGATCGCTGCGTTGGCCGCCGGCGTGAGCAAGCCCAGCTCCAGAGCGATGGAGGACGCAGCGATGATCAGCGAGAGGCGCGAGGAAAGCAGCACCCCGATAGCCAGCGCATCCCGCCACGGGAAGCGCAGCCGGTAAACCAACGCGGGCACGATCTTGACGACATAGGCCAACAGGATCAACAACGGCACCATAGTCATCGCCGCTGACGAGTCGAGCAGCGAATGAAGGTCCAGATCAATCCCCACCGAGATGAAAAAGATGGGGATGAAGAACCCGTAGCCGATGGCATCCAGCTTGGAGCGGAAATTCTCGCTATCGTGCAGCGAAAGCAAGCTGATCAAGGCCCCGGCCATAAATGCTCCCAGGATGATTTCCAGCCCCAAGGCGCGGGAAAGAGCCTCCCAGCCCACCAGCAACGCCAGGGCCAGGCGGATCGGCAATTGCGCCGAGGCGTGCGAAAGCTCATCGATCAGTTGCTGCAAGCGCGGTTGACGGGCCAGCCAATGGCCGGTTCGCGCCAGGGCCGCGAAGACGACCCCCAGGAGCAGCACCACCAGCAATTCCAGCGAAGGGCCTTTCTGGTACAGCGCGATGACAACGCTGATGAGTAGCAACGTCACCAAGTCGGCCAGCAACGCCGCCAGCAGCACCGCTTGGCCGTACTCGGAGGCCAACAAACGCCGCTCTTTGAGCACCGGCACGACGATGCCCATTGACGTGGTGCTCATAATCAGCCCGATGAGGAGCGCGGATCGGGAAACACCCAGCTTCACCAGCCACAGTCCGGCCAGTCCGGCGAGCAGCAATGTTGAGGCCAGCATCGCCACGCCCAGGAAGACCGAGCGGCGGTAAAGCGGCTGAGATTGCTCCTCCTGCTGAGGCAGCAGCAATCCGAAATCCACCTCCAGGCCGGAAAGGAACATCAAGTAAGCGAAGCCGAACTCGGCCAGGAAGGTGAGCGCGTGATCCGGTTGAATCAGGTTGAAGCCGCTCTTGCCGATGATGATCCCGGCGATGATTTCCAGAACCACGGTGGGAATTTGCACACGCTTCATCCGCACCGCCAGGAGCGGCATCAGCACGGCCAAGCCGCTAATCAGCAACAGGGAAACTAACGATGAACTTTCCACGAAGGCCTCCTATTTTGGGGCACGGAGGAGCTGTTGAATGTGCATCCAGGCCTCCGGGGTGTTGATGTTGGTAAAAGATCGTCCTGCCGGGTCCCAGCGGGCCAGGAAGGTTTCGTTGACCGGATGCACGCGCACATCGGGGTAGAAGGAAATGATCCGCCGCGCCCCACGTCGCAAGGCCGCCTCCGCCGCCGGAGCACACACAGCCGGGCGATACAAGGCGTGCAGCGGCTCAAACTCCCCGCCGCGCCGAGGCACCACGATGTCGGCGGGCACGGTACGGGCCACGTCCACCATCGCCCGCACCAAATCTGGGTTGAGCAACGGCATATCTCCGGCCATCACAAACGCCCACGCGCCACGCGCGGCCTGCAATCCGGCGTGAACTCCGGCCAGCACGCCCCGGCCGGGGTAGATGTCGGTCACCACCCGCGCGGCGCATTCCGGCAGCTCCTCAGGCCGCCGCGTGACCACGATCACTTCGTCGACCAGCGGTTGCAGCCGCGCCCGCACCCAGGCCAACAGCGGCATGCCCTCCACCGGCAAGAAGCGTTTGTCTTGCCCCATGCGGCGACTTTCGCCTCCGGCCAGAATCACCCCGCTGAGGTTCATACAGCCGCCACTTCCTCCCACACCAACCGCTCAAAGCCCAACGAGACCGGCGCGGATTGGAACGAAGCCAGCGCGTCCTCTGCCACACGGAAATTTCATCTCACACCTCCAAAATTCATCCCCCGCCCTTACGGACGATTGTGTACTTCAACGTTCAAGCGAAAGGCAACGTTTTCCCCTTTGCGCGGTTTGATCTTTACCCGCATGCCGTTGCGTGGATCGAAGAACCGCGCGGCATCCGCACCACGCAGGACAAACGGGGTCTTGTCCGCAGGCAAGGGGGTCAAATCAACCCATTTCCGCGTCCGCCAGTCCCACAGGTTGACATTGGCAAGATGCGCCGCCGGATTAAATGGCACATTCGCAGCTTGCCAAACAACTGAGCGGAAGGTCAAGGTCAAAGCGTCAATGTGCTGTACTTGCAGGTACTCCGGCGCGGTATAGTCAAACTCAACTGCCTGTGCGCCGCTCAAGTAGATGTTGCCCTCTTCATCAGTACCGCCATACGCATCATTAGATTCCTCCCCCACCAAACGCACCGGCGAGGCCACGTTTGCTTGAGCCGGACAGGTCACCGGGTAGATCATGCAACTATGCTCACTGTGCGTCCCTTTGAGTCCCTGAACCGGAAACGGGACAAAGTCCGCGTATGCCGTCAGATAGCACCGGGATTGTTGCTGATTCTCCTTACGCTTTTCGGATTCCGGTGAGACCATAGGAAACGGCATCCCACCCGGTGAATTTATGTCTACGGCACACAAGGCACGTTCCCACATGCCGAGCACCTCCGGCCCATCAGTGAGCACCTCGCTGACCGCCAGCGGACTTTGGGACGCGGCAATATCACCTATCGCCACGCGATACGTGCGCTTGGGCGCATAGATCATCAAGGCCGCATCCCGCAGCGAGAGAGACGAGGAGATCTGCCCGGTCAGAGCCAACGTCCCGTTCGGCGCGGCGAAGTTGAAGTCCGCCCGCATCTCCGAAGAAGGAATCAGCCCCTCCGTCCCCCAGGTGACAACGCCGGACGGCCAGCGCGTGCGCATCGTGGCCTGCGGCCCCAAGCGCACCGTGATCGGGAAGGCCTCCCCATCCCTCCAAGTGTCGTTGAAGGCGAAACTCCCGCGCATCGCGCGGGGCAGCCCGCCACTTGACCATTCCACCGCCGGCGCACGCGGGGCGTAGATGGCAGTCCCTTGCACGACCCGCGCCGGCAATCCCGCGCCGGTAGAGTAGACAATCGCGCTTTCGTGCACCAAGGGGAACGTATGAGAGAAAATCCCGGAAAGGAACAGCATCACGATCAGCAAACTCAGCCCGATCCACAGGAACAGCAAGCCCCACGAGGACAGCGGATGATGAAACCGTTTGGCGATCAGCGGTGTCAGAGGCCCCATCAATCCCAGGTAGAGGGGAAACAAGCACAGCCAGGCCAGCTTTTTGGGGACTTTCTTCAGCGGAAAACTGAGCAACTCACCGGGAGAAAGCCGCGCCGCATTCGAGATAGTCATATCGGTGGCCACAAAGCCCGCCGCCGGAATACGATCCCCGGCCCACAGAGAGGTCACCGCGTCCGAGTTGCCCCCCTGAGCGAGGTCCCACCCCAGCACGTCCACCAACCCGTAGCCGACGGCTTGCTGCACGGCGATAGGGTACGCATCCTGCCGCAGGAGCACTTGGGCCGCGTCTGACGGCTGCAATTGAGCCACCACCATCTCACTCTGTCCGCCGAAGTGCGATACCACGTGCGTCGCGGGCATCGTAGCAACGCGCAATTGCCTCGGCAGCCCGGCCAGCGTCTGCGGCAATGTCCCGCCGCCGCTCAAGACCAGCCGCCCGCCGGCCGTCACCCACGCCAGCATCGCTTGACGCTGCTGCTCACTCAGTCCCTCCGTGGCCGCCCCGTTGAGGAAGACAAGGTCCATCGTATCCCAAGCCATCGCCGTTTCCGGCAACGCGGTCGCATCCGCCAGCGCAACCTTCACGGCACAATCGGCCAACAAGGACTTGGGCAATGCCGCCACGTCCCCCACAAAAGCGCACGCCCTTTCATCCATCGCCACGCCATGCAGCGTCAGAGAAAGTGCCTGCCGCGCCCCATCCGCCCGCTCTAAGCTCCACGTCAAGCCGGTCCCACTATCGACATACAACGGGACGCGGTATTGCTTATGGGCATTGGGGGCCAGGCTTAGCGGCATCAGAAAAACCGACTTCTCCACATCGTTGGCAACGCGCAAGTTCCCTTCCCACGCCGTGGCGGGATTGCTCACCGTGACCAACACCTCAGTCCAGCCGGCATAGCGGACATAGCCTTGCCAGGAAGCCTCCAGCGTCACCTGCGGGAAATCGTCCTCTTCCGCCCGCGCCGCCTGGGGCAAGGGCACGATGACCAGCAAAAGGAAAATTCCGATCAACCATCGCCGATAAATCATACGATCTCCTGATTGTGTGAATGGAAACGTAACTTCTCCTCACCGCGCCCTTGCGGCGAGCTATCACCTGGGAACGCTTTTAGTTTACCATGGAACGTTGGGTTTGTCCCTGTCCGCACATCGGGAATTTGACACACTTGAACTTCCTGGCTACACTGTGACCATTTCCTGAATGAGGAGGCTGCTGTGCAGGTGGTGATGATCTCAAAAGCCTGTGTGGTAGGAACGTACCAACGGAAGTTGGAAGAAATGGCCGCCGCCTGGCCCGAAATGTCGCTCACGGTCGTCGTGCCGCCGCGCTGGCAGGGCACGGCTCTGGAGCGATTGCACACGCGCGGCTACCAACTGGAAGTGCTGCCGCAAGCGCTGGCGGGGAATTTTCATTGGCACTTCTACCCCACGCTGGGACGCCTGTTGCGCCGCATACGCCCGGCGTTGGTCCACCTGGATGAAGAGCCGTACAACTTCGCCACCTATCACGCCAACCGCTTGGCCCGCCGCTACGGCGCGAAGACCGTATGGTTTTCCTGGCAAAACTTGCTGCGACACTACCCGCCGCCCTTCTCGTGGTGGGAGAGGCACACCCTGAACCATAGCGACTACGCGCTGGTGGGCAGCCGCGAAGCGGAGCGCGTGTGGCGGAAGAAAGGATACCGCGGGCCGATGCGCGTGCTGCCGCAATTCGGCGTCGACCCCAAAACCTTCACCCCGCCGCCCACCCCGCGCCCCGTCTCCTCGGTGCATCTGGCCTACGTGGGGCGATTGGTGCCGGAAAAAGGCGTGGACGTGTTCCTGCACGCGCTGGCGGAACTGCCCGGCACCTGGCACGCCTCCATCCTGGGCGACGGGCCGGCACGGGAATCGCTGCGCCGCCTGACCTTGCGCCTGGGCATCACGGATCGGGTGACGTTCCGCCCCGCCGTTCCCTCCGGCGCGATGCCCCGGTTCTATCACACGGTGGACATCCTGGTGCTGCCCTCCCGCACGCGCCCCAATTGGATGGAACAGTTCGGGCGCGTGTTGATCGAAGCGATGGCCTGCGGCGTGACGGTCGTGGGCGCACAGAGCGGCGAAATTCCCCAAGTGATCGGCGAGGCCGGGTTGACCTTCCCCGAAGCGGACGTGCCGGCACTGCACCACATCCTGCGCGAATTGATCTCCGACGTTGCACGGCGGCAGTCCCTGGGACGCGCGGGGCGCGTGCGCGTGTTGACTCACTACACGCAACGCCACATCGCCGAAGAGACGATCAAGGTATACCGCGAGGTGCTGGGATGAACGTGAGTGCCTGGTTGCGGCGCATCGTCGCCGCGTGGTATCACCTCTGGGCGATGGCCTACCACTATCGGGGAAACGTCACCGGCAAACTGAGCGAGTATCAGCACGCCGAGGCCAACTTGAGCCAAGCCCTGCTCTGGAATCCCAACCGCGCCGCGTTTTACCTGGAACGCGGCATCCTCCGCTGGCGCGAGCTGAACCGCCCCCAAGACGCGGTCAAAGACCTGACCCTAGCCCTCACGCTTGACCCGGCCCTGCACGAGGCGCGATTCAACCGAGGCGTGGCCTATCAACAAATGCAGGCTTACGATCTGGCCCGCGCGGATTTTCGGGCCTATCTGTCCGCCGTAGCCGCGTCCCCGTGGCGGGAGTACGCCGCACGTTACTTGGCGGAGCTAGAATCAGCCACCAGGCGATAGAGAGCCTCGGCCACGACGCCCCACTCGGATAAGGAGAGCGTCTCCGCGCGGCGGGTAGGAGCGACGCCCGCTTCCGTCAACGCCTCGGCCACGGCGGGCGGAGGCAAGCGCAACGTCGCGGCGAGCGTGTTGCGCAACTGCTTGCGCCGCTGCGCGAATCCGCCCCGCACCACGCGGAAGAAATACGCCACATCGTCCACCGGAACCGGGGGCTGCGGGTACGTATCAATGCGCACCACGGCGGAATCCACCGCCGGCGCGGGATGAAACGCGCCGCGATTGAGCCGGAAACACACGCGCGGGCGTCCGTAGAACTGCGTGCTCACCGCCAGCACGCTCATCTTGCCGGGGACGGCCACCATCCGCTGCGCCACCTCGCGTTGCACCGTCACCACCATCCGCGCCGGGCGGACGGTCGCCTCGTGCAGGTGACGCATCACGGCGGCGGTGATGTAGTAGGGCAGATTGGCCACCACCAGATAATGCGCCTGCCATTCGCCCCACAAAGGCATCGGCGGATGCGGCGACAGCCCCAGCAAGGCCGCCGGGGATAAATCCAGAATGTCGCCATGCACAATGGTGACGTTGGGGAAATCGGCCAACTCCTGCCGCAGGACTTCCACCAAGTGCGGGTCTGTTTCCACCGCGATCACCCGTCCGGCCTGTGCCGCCAGCGCCAGCGTCAGCGTGCCCAACCCGGCCCCGATCTCCAGCACCGTATCTTGCGGCCCCACCTCAGCTTGCGCGGCGATGCGGGCCGGCGCGGTGGGCGAGACGAGAAAGTTTTGCCCCAGGGATTTGCGGGGCGCGAGGCCATAGCGGCGCAAAAGATGACGCGGATCGTGGTTGTTCATCACGGCCCCAGGTAGTTGATCTGCGCCGGCACCGGCGTGAGCAAGTAGACATTCACCCAGGAGAACCACAATTGCAAATGCTCATCACTGTAGCCCAGGTCAATGCGCTTGCCGCGAATCGCACCGCCGGTATCAGCCGCCAGACCGATGCCGTAGCCCGGCACGTAAACTTTGCTCCGCAAGGGCACGACGCGCGGGTCGACGGCCACAATGCCATCGCCCATCGGCAAGCCGGTGGCCGTGTACCCGTAATGAGGGTTAGAGGGCGAAACGCCCGCCGTGCTCGCACTGTACGAAGTCGCCAGCATGCGCAGCACCCGCCAATACTCAATCGTTCCGTCGGGCGTCTGCAACTGCCGCACCACGATCTTCGTCCCGTAGCCCATAATGCGGTTCACCGGAGCTTGAACCACGCTTTCCCCTTCCACGTTGCGGGAAACGACTTGCCCATCCTCGTAGCGCAGTCGGATGCGCCGCTCCAACACCCCCGGAGAACCTTCCTGCAATAGCTGCTGGTGATCTATCTCCAGCGTGGGATCGGCACGCCATTCGGCATCGAAGGGAATGGGGCTTTGCTCAATGAGGATGCTTTCCGTCACCCGCACCACCCGCACCGTGCCGCCCTCGCCCAACGGCGCGTCCAGCGGCGGATCGGCGTAGTCTTCGCCGTTGAGCGTGACCCCCAGATCGGCCAGCACTTCGCCCACGCGCGAACGATGCGTGCGGGTACGTAGTTCATGCCCGTCCACCAGCACCGTGACCGGCAAGGAGCGGTCGAGGTAAATGTGCATGCCCTCTTCAATCGGCGTGGCCGCGTCAGGGGAAAGATGATCGGCGCGGTAGAGTTGAATCCCGGCCTCCAACAAGGCCGCGCCCACGGTGGCGGCATGGGTGTAAAACGGCGTGCTGATGCCGTTTTCCTCCAGCACCACTTGATGGGCACGCTGCACGATGAGCCGATAGCGGGTATCCGGCGGGTCGACCGCCTGCGGGGAAGCGATCCGCAAACTATCGTGGCTATCCAACACAATGCCCGCCTGCGCCAGCAGATCGGCGGAGTTCTCATCCTGCGCGTAGATGACCCGTTCGTACCCATCCACCACGATCACCACCGGACGGGCGCGCTCAATGCGCACGACTATGCGCGGCTTGAGCAGCGTCATCAACGGGGGCGAAACGCGGTCTTCAGGGCGCAAACTCAGCCCCAGATCGGCCAGCAGCAGCGAGACGGTCGGTTGATGGGTGCGCAGGTGGCGCGGTTGACCGTCCACCATCAAAGTGACCGGCGTCAATGTGGCGCGGTATCCCGCCACCAGCACCGTGAGGGCCAGCAGCGCAAGAATCCACGCGAACAGTTGGCGCCGGTTCATAGGCTACTTTTTCTGTTTCTTTTGGAGCTTAGCCCACGAGTCGCGCAGCGGCACGGTGCGGTTGAAGACCAACTTCTCCGGCGTGCTGTCCGGGTCCACGCAGAAGTAACCCTTGCGCATAAATTGGTAGCGGCTGCCGGGCGCGGCCTGCGCCAAACTCGGCTCCACCATGCTGCCGGTGAGCACCGTCAGCGAGTTGGGGTTCAGGTTTGCGGTGAAATCTTGCCCCTCTTCCACCTCGTAAGGATTCGGCTTGAGGAACAAGGACTCGTAGAGCCGCACCTCGGCGGGCAAGGCGTGCGCCGCCGAAACCCAATGCAGCGTGCCCCGCACGCGCCGTCCGTCCGGCGTCGTGCCGCCCCGCGATTCGGGATCGTAGGTGCAATGCAGTTCCACGATCTCGCCGTTTGCGTCTTTGACCACGTCCACGCAGGTGATGTAGTAGGCATGCTTCAACCGCACCTCGCGGCCCGGCGCGAGCCGGTAATACTTGCGCGGCGGGTCTTCCATAAAGTCGTCCCGCTCAATGTACAGCTCCCGCGAAAACGGCACCGGGCGCGTTCCCATCTCTGGGTCGCCGGGGTGATTATCTGCCGCGAACATTTCTACCTGATCTGCGGGATAGTTGTCAATCACCACCTTGATCGGGTCGAGCACCGCCATCACCCGTGGCGCAGTAGCGTTCAAGTCTTCCCGCACACAGTGCTCCAGCAAGGCGATGTCCACCACGCTGTTGCTCTTCGCTACGCCGATGCGGTCGCAAAAATCGCGGATGGCCGCCGGCGTGTATCCGCGCCGCCGCAGCCCGGCGATGGTGGGCATCCGGGGATCGTCCCACCCGGCGACGTGCCCCTCCTCCACCAGCTTGAGCAGCTTGCGCTTGCTCATCACCGTGTAGGAAAGGTTCAGCCGCGCGAACTCGATTTGCTGCGGATGGTACACGCCCAGCTCGTCCAGAAACCAATCGTACAAGGGACGGTGATCTTCAAACTCCAGCGTGCAGATGGAGTGCGTGATCCCCTCAATGGAATCCTCCAAGCCGTGAGCGAAGTCATACATCGGATAGATGCACCATTGATCGCCGGTGCGGTGATGATGCGCGTGCAAGATGCGGTAGATGATCGGGTCGCGCATGTTCAGGTTGGGCGAACTCATGTCAATTTTGGCCCGCAACACCCGCGCACCATCGGGGAATTCCCCGGCCCGCATGCGCTTGAACAAGTCCAAGTTCTCCTCCACGGAGCGATTGCGGTACGGGCTTTCCTTGCCC
>WFQZ01000336.1 GCA_015486785.1 Thermoflexales bacterium | reverse complement strand
TCTGTGGCCTCCGGCGCGGATTTCGGAGCTGTTGGCCGAGGCCGATTTTGTGGCGTTGGCCGTGCCCAGCACGCCGGAAACGCGCGGGATGATCGGCGCGGCGCAGTTGGCCGCGATGCGCCGCTCTGCGTGGTTGATCAATGTGGCGCGGGGGGCGGTGGTGGACGAAGCGGCTTTGCTCGCCGCGCTGCGGGGCGGTCAGATCGCCGGGGCCGCGCTCGATGTGTTCGCCGAAGAACCGTTGCCGTCAGATTCGCCCTTCTGGGAGATGCCCAACGTGATCTTGACCCCGCACAACAGTTGGAGTACGCCGCACTTGCGCCGCCGCGAGGCGGCTTTGTTCCTGGATAACTTGCGCCGTTACCGCGCCGGTCAGCCACTGCGCAACGTGGTGGATAAGGCGCGGGGGTATTAGCGATGCCGGAGCTGCCGGAGGTGGAGATGATCGCCCGGATGCTCGCGCCGCACGTGGCTGGGCGGCGGGTGGACGAAGTTCACGTGCTCTGGGAGCGCACGGTGGCGCGGCCAACGGCGGCGGAGTTCGCGGCGCGGCTGCGCGGGTCGCGCATCTTGGAGGTGCGGCGGCGTGGGAAGTTCCTGGTGTTCCCGCTGGATGCGGGGTCGACGTGGCTGGCGCATTTGCGGATGAGCGGTCATTTCCTGCTCCGGGCGGCGGACGTGCTCGCGGATGTTACGCCGCACGTGCGGGCCTGGCTGCGGTTCGCGGAAGGCGATGGGGTGTGGTTTGTCAATCCGCGCAAGTTCGGGCGGTTCTATTTGGTGGACGATCCCCAAACTGTGCTCGGTCGGCTCGGCCCGGAGCCGCTTGATCCGCGCTTCACCGCCGAGTCGCTGGCGCGTCGCCTGCGCACGCGGCGCGGCGAGATCAAGCGGCTGCTGCTTGATCAACGGTTCATCGCCGGGTTGGGGAATATCTACGCCAACGAATCTTTGTGGTGGGCGGGTATCGCTCCGTGGCGGATCGCCAACACGCTGACCGAGGCCGAAGTCGGCAAGCTGCACGCGGCTATCGTGCGGGTGCTGCGCGAGGCGATCCGAGATGGCGGCACGCGCTTGGCCGACCGGCAGTACGTCTATCCCGACGGCGGCTCCGGGCAGCATCAACAACGATTGCAGGTGTACGGGCGGGAAGGTGCGCCGTGCCCTCGCTGCGGGCATCCGCTGCGCCGATTGATCCAGGGCGGGCGCAGCAGCTACTTTTGCACCGAATGTCAACGCTGAGGGGCGGAAGCGCGGTTGGCCGTTGCTTTCTAACGCATTTTTTAGTATAATCAAACGTGTGATTGTGTTTGGTGTGATTTTTATGAATTGTGCCGCTTGGAGGTGTGATGGAACTGACCTGGTACGGTTTGGGATGTTTTAGGATTGTGGAGCGCGGGTATCCGGCGGTGCTCACCGATCCTTTCGATGAGGCGGAGAGCGGCTTGACGTTGCCCAAGGCGCGGGTGGACATTATCACCTCCAGCGTGCTCTTGGAGCGACCGGAGGCCAAACGTTGGAAAGGCTTGCGGAAGGAGGGGCACATTTTGGCCGGGCCGGGGGAGTACGAAATCGGCGGACTGTTCATCACCGCGATTGCCACCTATCGTGATCGCGTGCGCGGGACGAAGTTGGGGCAAAATGTGGTCTACGCGATGAACTTCAATGATGTGGTGGTGTGTCATTTGGGCGCACTCGGCAGTCCGCTCACGCAGTCCCAAGCCGAATCGCTGGGGCGGGTGAATGTGCTGCTGCTGCCCGTCGGTCTGCCGGAGGGGCTGACGCCCACAATGGCCTCCGAGGTGGTGAGCCTCATTGAGCCGGAGATCGTTATCCCGATGGATTACCGGCTTCCTGAACTCAAGGTGGAGCGCGGGCCGGTCTCTCGCTTCCTGAAGGAGATGGGGCTGGCGCACGTTTCGCCGGTGACGAGCTTGAAGGTCACCGCGAGCAATCTCCCGGAGGAGACTCAAATTGTGCTTTTGTCCCCTCGCGTAACGATTGAAGGGTGAATACGTCTGAAAATTAGAGGAGGAGCGGATGGAAAAGCGTAAAGCGATAACCTTAGTGGTGGTGCTGCTTCTGGTCGGCGGGTTGATTGCGGTGGGGTACTATGCGATGCGCCCTCAGGCCGCGCCGTCCCTGGATATGGCGGCGGTGCAAGCTCAGATGGATGCCGGACAGTACGACGAAGCTCAAGCCGCGCTGGAGCAGATCGTGGAGCAGGACCCGCAAAATGCAGAGGCTTATTTCCTGTTGGGGCTGGCGAACTTCAACTTGCAGCAGTACCCCGAAGCCCGCGCGGCTTTTTCCCAAGCCCTCCAGCTTGAGCCGGATCGCGCCTCGGCGGTGCATCACAACCTGGGGGCGTTGGCCTATCAAACCGGCGATTTGAGCACGGCGGTCAAGGAGTTCAAGGCGGCTTTGCAGGCCGAGCCGGAGGACCCGGACACGCTCTATCAGCTAGGAGCGACGTACCTGGTGATGGCTTTGCCGCAGGATGCCGCGTCACCGGACCCGGCGATGCTTTCCAAGGCGGAAGGGGAGTTCAAAGAGGCGTTGCAGTACGATCCGCAGCAAGCGGCCTCAATGGTGGGGCTGGGGAACGTGTATCTGTTGCAAGATCACGCCGCCGATGCGATTGAGATTCTGGAGCAGGCGGTTAGCGCGGCCCCGGATATGGGGGAGGCGTTGTTTGCCTTGGGACGGGCGTATGCTATCGCCGGTCAAAACGAGCAGGCGAAGGAGACGCTGCAAAAGTTCCTCAAGATGAATCCTCCAGACGTGTGGGCACAGCAGGCCCAGAGTATTTTGGCCCAGTTAGGTGGAACGCCGTAGATTGGCAGCTTGGCCGGTTGATTCTAGAGAGACGCGGGAAGGCGGCTCTTTTTGCTTTCCTGTGACTTGGAGATTGTGTATCTGGGAGGTGGTGATTGAAGGATAAAAACTGGCGGGTTTAATTTACGAGTCTTCAGGAAGACTCCTCGCAGTCGCGGGGGGCCGGCTGAGTAGTTATGGAAAATTAATCAAAAGGAGGATCATGATGAGAGATAAGCAACACATACGCGGTTTAAGGTCTGCTACTGCGAAATTCAGCATGCTGGGATTGGCGGTAGCCTTGGGCTTTGTGCTGGCCTTGAGTTTGTTGTTGGGAGTTAGGGGCACGCAGGCCGCACGGCTGGCTGTGGCTTCTCCCTCCGTTAGCTGGTATGGCCCCTCGGTGGTCGCCGTGCCGGGGGAAGCGGCGATGTATACGCTGCGGATTAGGAATACCGGTAGTGATGAACCCGGCGTTTTAACGGTCACGCTTCCTGATAACCTGGATTTTGTTGCGGCGGATCCTGCGGAGTCCCACGTCAGCGGCCATGTTATCACCTGGACAATTAGTTCGTTAGGCTCTAGCTACGTTTACTACCACATCACCGCCAGCTTGACCACAACGGCCCAGGCTAACGTCCTTTACGCGCCGCTGGTGCCCACGGCCTCGCTGAATCTGGGTGGTGCCGTGGCTTCGGACCTCAATGGGTACGGTACAGGCTATCGCATCATTGGGCCGTCCTTCAAGAAGATGAATATCACTTCTGTGGATGATGGACTCAATAACGCGCTGCACGATGCTGTGGCCGGAGAGACGATTACCGCGACTGTGTATTACACAATCCCCGACGGCACTATTGCCTATTCGCTGACGCCGAGACTGATCTTGGAGGATGGGATGGCGGTAATTTCCTACTCCATAAG
>WFQZ01000335.1 GCA_015486785.1 Thermoflexales bacterium | reverse complement strand
GATAGCTGCCCCGTCTCAATGCGCGAAATATCCATCAAGTCATTCACCAGCACCCGCATACGGTTGATGTTGCGCTCAATGGCCTCCACAAACTCTTGTTGCTTAGAGGCAAGCTGCCCCACCATGCCTTTGCTCAACATCTCCGCATAGCCCTGGATAGAGGTCATCGGCGTGCGCAGTTCGTGCGAAACTAACGAGATGAACTCCGACTTTGCCATGTTGGCCTTCCGCAGAGCCTCGTACAAACGGGCGTTTTCCACCGCAATGGCGATGTTATCCGAGGCCCGCTGCACGAACTCAAACTTATCAGGGTTGAAAATGCGGGTTTCCGTCTCCAGGTACAACACGCCAACCGGACGTCCCTCTCGCAGCAACGGCAAAATGATGCGCTTTTCTTCACGGAAGGGCTTGCGGGTGTAAATACTGCGCATCGCCACCACATCCACCGGCTGCACATCGCCCACCTTGGCCGCCCAGCGGATGCCATCATCACCTAACAGCCCAATGACGCCACGCTCCGCCCCGGAAGCGGCGATGGCCCAAGCGATACTCCGCTCCATCACGCGATCAAAGTTCAAGCCCACGTTGAGGTCCCGCGCCATTTCCTGAAGGATGGTCAACTCCCGGATCTTTTCCGAAAGCGTGCGATTGGTCTTCTGATGTTTGCGGGCCTTATCCAGAGCCGTCGCGGCCTGATGCGCGAAAGTCGCCAGCAGGGCCAAATCCTCTTGGGTGAATACACCGCTGCGCCCACGGTTATCCAGGTAAACGACGCCTAGGGGGCCATTTTGCAACTCCAGAGGCACGCAGAGGATAGAACGCAGCCCATACGCGATCACACTATCGCTGTTCTGAAAGCGCGGATCAAGTGCCGCGTTAGTCGTCAAGACCGGGCGATCCTGCTGCAAACACTGCGAAACTACACTTTGGCTGAACTGCATATCCTGCTCGGAAAAGGGCATCCCGGAAGCAACGCTGGTCAGCTCCAAGTTCAGTTGTCCTTGCTCATCGTAGACCAGCAACATACCGCGCTCTGCTCCGGTCAGCCGAATGACGGCGTTCAGCACCGCCTGAACCGTGCGCTTCCAATCCAGCGAAGCATTGATCGTCTGAGAAACTTCATACAGCAAACTCAATTGGGCACTCTTCTCCAAAGCCATTTCGGCCCGCAGTTGCTGGACGATCTGCTCCCAGGCTTGCAACTGAGCGGCCACATCTTGAGGCGCCGCCCCATTGCGGAGAGCCTGTTGCTGCTGATGAATCAGCGATTGTAAATGCGAAAGAGTCTCTTTAGTATGCACGGACGCGATCCTCAAGTTTTCCATAGATTGACTCTCCTTTCCAAACTTCACCGGGGCGGGAATCCACTTCCCAATCCCATAACCAATACGCTAATCCTCCCCAAGGCTGCCAGCGGGCAAAAACTTCACGCGGGGCCGATACGAACTCAATATCGCCATACGGCCAAGAAGCACCAACCCAACGTCGGGCCTGCAAACTGGCGGGGATGTAATCATAGCGTCCCAAGCTCAGCATAATCAAGCTGAGTGCAACATCATCCAGGGCAAAGAGATATTGCAACTGCATCCGCAAGTCCTTGAGTGATTGATAAGCATAGCGCACGCTCAAAAATTGCACGTGGTGATGCTGGGTTTGAAAAGCCTCGGCGATCCGCACGATTTGCTCACTCAATTCCGCGCCCAATTTTCGGCGCAGCCAAGCCGGATCGGCCAACAAGTTCCGCGGACCGGGGAAAGCGTGCAGGGTGGGATTCCCCAACAGCGGCGATCCAAAACTATCCACCAGCCAAGCCAAGCACTGATCTCGCGCCGACACGGGCAGATGCGCGATCACCGCAGACTTGATGACATCCTCAAAGAACGTCGCGCCACGCAGCAACCTGGCGCCGTACTGCTCCACAGAGGCCAAAGCGGGCGTCTGCCTAGCTTTGTTCAAGAAGGGCTGTAAATTTTCCCCCAAGCGCAGCATACGCCAGACTTTTTGACTGACCTCTTCCGTCTCATAGCCGGAAAGTTGACTTTCACACTCCACCGAAAGCCCCGCCGGAAGATGCGCCACGGTCAAGGCCACACTCTGACCGGATTGCAATTGCTCAAGGCGATACAACTTCCCGGCATTCGTATCCACGCTGAACGGCGGATACAAAAGCCAGTACGAGCGACTGAGCAAGTGTGTCAGAGAAAACGAATCAGAAACCGTTAAAAGCCATTGCATGGGCGTCCCTCCATCTGGCACTAAGCATAGCATGAATCATCTCCCTAGAGATTTCGGGGAAGTTACGATTCAGTTAAACGGGAAGCCCCGCCCGCAACCTCCCGCGTGCAAGTTCTCCGCTCCGTATGTGCTACAATCCCGCTGGAGTTTCCGCCATTTGCAAGGAGGGCACAATGATCACCTACGAAACATTCCTGGAAGTAGAAATTCACACCGGCACGATCATCGCCGCGCGGGCGAACCCCAAGGCGCGGAAACCGGCCTACGTGCTCACCATTGACTTCGGCCCTCTGGGGATAAAAACCAGTTCGGCACAGATCACGGAGCGCTATACGGCGGAAGAGCTAGTCGGCAAGCAGATCGTGGCCGTGACCAACTTCCCGCCCAAGCGGATCGCCGGAATCAAATCCGAGGTGCTGGTGCTGGGCGCGGTGAGCGAAACAGAGGGCACGGTTCTGCTGGAGCCGACCTATCCGGTGGCCAACGGCGTGCGGGTGCTGTGATGTTGGAGCTTGCGCCGCGCCACAAATTCGGCCTGCCGATCTCCCTCCCGCTGATGCCGGCGGCCGGCGTCGCCGGATTCGGGGACGCACCTCGGGAGTGGCTGGACGTATCCTTGCTGGGGGCATTCGTGACCAACCCGGTGAGCCTGCGTCCGAGGAAAGCCGCACACGGGCCGCGCATCTCGACCCACGGGCGGACGGTGGTACTGCACACCGGCTGGCCCAATCCGGGCCTCAAGTCCGTGCTGCGAACCCACCGCCGCGCCTGGGCACGCTTGCCCGTGCCGGTCATCGTACATCTGCTGGCGACCACCCCGGACGAAGTGGCGCAAGCCTCGCGGCGGCTGGCGGACACATCCGCCGTGCAGGGGATTGAACTGGGATTACCGCCCGAAGTCAATTGGGAGGAAGCCATAACCTTGCTCGACGCGGCACGAGAGAGCGGCTTGCCGATCCTGGCGCAAATCCCGTTTGAGCAGGTGGACGATCTGGCGGCCCCGCTCGCCGAGGCCGGGGCCGATGCGCTGGTGCTCTTCGCGCCACCGCGTGCGGTGTTGCCCGCCGCCTCCGACGAGGGACACATCAAAGGGCGGCTGTACGGGGAATCGGTCTACCCCTTACTGCTGGCGGCACTTTCAAAGTGGGCACGGCTGCCCTTGCCGGTCATCGCCTGCGGGGGCATCAGCGGGCCGGAAGAAGCCCGCACCTGCTTGACGTTGGGCGCGGCGGCGGTGCAGGTGGACATCATCCTCTGGCAAGACCCGCAACGACTGGCCCCCATCGCGGCGGCATTGCAAGAGGCCACCACCACGGAGGAGCAACCGCTCGCACGCTAACCCCGAATTCTTGCTCTCCTTGTGGCCTCGTCTATAATCAACGCCAATTGCTCAAACTGCCAACAGTTACCATAACCACCAAAGAGGAGTCATTATGCCAGCCTATCGTAAGGCTTCCGTGCGAGAGTTGATCACAGCAGCTTACCGCCTGGATGGCCACTCATTGCAAGGCGTGCTGAAGCGCAACCCCGAAAATGACCGGTGGGAGATTGGGGGGACCTCGCTCGATGCCTGGTTATCCCGCCACGCCGGAGAAGAGATCGCGGTGATTTTGCTTTCCATGGACGAAGAGCAAACCCTGGAAACTCACATCTGCCGCACGTGCGGACGGGAATACACCGGGCCGTACTGTCCATACTGCCGGGAGGCTCGCTTGCGCTTGCGCGGACATTAAAACGGGCGGGCACGGGTCACGGCTTACAGAGGACGACAAAGGTCGTCCTTTTGTTTTGAACCAAGCAGGAGTCGCGCAAGTGAAAACCAAGCGATTATGGATACTCTGGGGTCTGGGCGGATTGTTCGCCGTGCTGGCGGTACGCAACGCCTGGCTTTCGGATGATGCGTACATCACCTTCCGCACCGTGGATAACTTCATCCACGGCTACGGGCTAACCTGGAACGTCGGAGAGCGGGTGCAGACTTACACCCATCCCCTGTGGATGCTGCTGCTTTCAGCTTGCGCCTGGGCGACCCACGAAATCTACTTCACCAGCTTGATCCTCTCGCTGAGCATCTCTCTGCTCGCGGTGGCCTTGATGGTGCGCTACGGGGCGCGAGATACCTGGACGGCGGCGCTGGGGCTGACGGTATTCATCCTTTCCAAGGCCGCCGTGGACTATGCCACTTCGGGGCTGGAAAATCCGCTGACCACGCTGCTGTTGGTGCTGTTTTTCAGCGTCTACGCCGCCGAGCAGAGCACGCAACGTTGCTTCCGCCTCGCGTTGCTGGCCTCGCTGGGCGTCGTGAACCGGATGGACACGGCTTTGCTCTACCTGCCGCCGCTGGCCTGGGCGTTCTGGCAGCAGGCGGATAAAAAATCCGCCTTGCGGGCGTACTTGCTGGGAAGCACGCCGTTTTGGCTGTGGGAGGCGTTCTCGCTGTTCTACTACGGATTCCCGTTCCCCAACACGGCTTACGCCAAACTGAATACCGGCCTCATCTCGCGGGCGACGTTGCTGCGTGCCGGATGGGACTATCTGCGGAACTCGGCGCAGGTTGATCCGGTGACGCTGACGAGCATCACGGCGGGATTCCTGGCCCCGTTCGTCACGCGCCAATGGCGCAGGTGGCCGATAAGCGCGGGACTCGCCTTGAGCGTGGCCTACGTGGTGTACATCGGCGGCGATTTTATGAGCGGGCGGTTTTTGACTGCGCCCTTGGTGGCGGCGGTGATGGCTCTGGTGACCAGTCGCTGGCCGTCGCTCCCCCGGCTGCGCGTATCCGGAGCGGCGGCGTTGTGGCTGCTCCTGGCGAGCCTGGGACTTTCCGCGCCGTATGCCCCGTTGCGCTCCGGCGGAGCAACTTCAGCAGAGTCCGATCCCCGCTGGGTGGTGGGGCGCGGCATCTGCGACGAACGAGCCAACTACTACCACAACACCGGCTTGCTGGAAAGATTCCGCCGCCACGTGCCCTTACCGGATCACGATTGGGCGATGGCCGGGCGACAAGCTCGCGCCGCCGGGAAACGGATCGCGGTACTCGGCTCGGTGGGGTTCTACGGGTACTTTGCCGGCCCGTCCGTGCATGTGGTTGACCTGTTGGGGCTGGGCGATCCGCTGCTGGCGCGGCTTCCGGTCACCGATCCCACGTGGCGGATCGGGCATCTGGGGCGAATTATCCCGCCGGGATACTTGGAGACGCTGGAACAGGGCACAAATCAGATCGCCGATCCGCACTTGGCGCGATATTACGACAAGTTGTCCCTCCTCACCCAAGGGCCGCTGTGGGAGCCGCGCCGTTGGGCAGAAATCTGGCACTTCAACACGGGCGCGTATGACGACGAACTGCGGGCGTATGCTTACCGCCGCGCGGCGGAGCTTGAGATCGCCTGCGAGATGAAAAACGTCCCCGGCAGAGGCTACGTTTACGCCTACGTGTGGAATCACCAGGCGGGCGAGGCGTGGCTGCTGGATGACGCCTCACAGAGCGGACAGCGTTACACGTTCCGCTGGCACGTCACAGCCGAGGGGGTGACTTTTGAGGGGGACGCTCGGCGGCAACTGTCGGTCTTGCCGGGGCTGACGGACGAGGCTTTGTTGAACGTCGGGGGCATCTTCAGCGAACGTGAGAGCTTGGACGATTACGAGGCCGTGGAATGGCGGTACTGGTTCCGCATCGCGCCGGACGGGAGCTTGCTGGTGGTACAACCGGCGCGCGAGTGGCTAAATCGCACCGCCCCGCAGGGATTTTGGGAATCCCCCGGCACAGAAGCGGCGGCGATTCAATGCACGCTCAGCCCAGCGGCCCCGTAGCGCGAAGTCCGCTCCGCAGCACCTGCACGTAAGCTCGCACCCGCGCGGAACGCAAAGGCCGCCGTGAGCCAAGCAGCCACTTGCCGCCCTCCAGCCCCATCTGCCAGAGGTATTGCGCCAAGAGCCACAGCCGCAGCCCGGCGGCGATCATCCGCCCGTGGTACTTGCGCGTGTAGTACACCTTGCTGGATTGAAAATAGATGTGCCGCGCGGCCACCACTTGCTCACTGCTCTTCCCCTCGTGGTGGATGATCTGGGCGTGAGGGTAGTAGACAATCCGCCCGCCGGCATCTTTGATGCGATGACACCAATCCAGTTCCTCCGAATACATAAAAAATCCCTCGTCCAGCCCGCCAACCTGCGCCACGATCCGGCGGCGGGTGAGCATCGCCGCGCCGGTGACCCAATCCACCTCTTGCAGCTCATCGTTGGGCCGATCCAGGGCGTAGTAACGGCGCAGCCAAGCGGACGGCGCGAACCGTTGCAGCCAAGTGCTTTCCAGCAGAAGCACGGGGATCGTGGGGAAACGACGCCGGGAAGATTGCACCGAGCCATCGGGGTTTAAGAGCTGCGGGCCGAGCAAGGAAATCTCAGGGTGCTGCTGCATAAACGCAACCATACGCGGGAGCGCGTCCCCCAGCACTTCGGTATCGGGGTTGAGCAGCAGGAGAAATGTCCCACGGGCGGCTTCCAGGCCTTGATTGTTGCCGCCGGTAAAGCCGCGATTATCGGAGTTGGCGATCACGCGCACGCCGGGGAACGAGGCTCGCAACATCGCCACGCTGCCATCGTGCGAGGCATTGTCCACCACGATGATCTCCAGGCCGTCCCGTGCGCCCCAGGATTTTTGCACCGAGGCCACGGTGCGGCGCAGCAACTCGCGCACATTCCAGTTGACGATGATCACCGAAAGGAGCGGAGGCATGTCAGCGTCCGAACTGGTGCGCCAGTTGCTCCAGCGAGATTTGGATGATCGTCGGGCGTCCGTGGGGGCAAGTGCGCGGGTTCTCCGTCTGCTCCAAATCCCGCACCAAACGATCCATTTCCTCGCGGGAAAGAACTTGGCCGCCTTTCACGGCCAACCGCTTGCAAATGCGGCGCACGATCATCTCTTCAAGCTCCAACCGCACCGGCGAAGGGGCCTGGGTCTCGGTGTTGGCCGCCAGATCGGCCAAGAGCATCTGCGGGTCCGCATCACGCCAGTGAGCCGGCAGGCTGCGCACCAGGAAACTCGCGCCGCCGAACGGCTCAACGAGCATCCCCAGGGTCTGCAAGGCGGGCAAGAGCGGCTCCAAACGGGCGGCATCGTCGGCGGGCAGGGTAACGACCACCGGCTCCAGCAAGGCTTGCGAGGGAATGTCGCCTTGCCGCCAGGCGGAGACCATTTGCTCGTAGAGGATGCGCTCGTGGGCGGCATGTTGATCAATCAAGTAGAGACCGTCGGGGCCTTCGGCAACGATGAACATTGTCGAGACTTGCCCCACCACGCGCAAGGGCGGCAGGCGACGGGCGCGGGCCTGCGGCGGCACGCTTTCCGAAGGCGGGGCAGCCTCAAAGGCGGGGGCCGTGTGCGGCTGCGACGGTCGGGGCCGGTCGGCGGGCGCGATCTCCGGCAAGGGGGCTTGCGGTGAGGCGGGACGCAGGGCGGCCAATCGTTGATGCACCACTTGTTGCGCCGTCGGCGGCGGAGCTTGCCACGTGGCGGCGGCGGGAGCTTCGGCGATCACCGTGCCGCGCACGGCGCGTTGTACGGCGCGGAACACGTCATCGCCGTTGTGGAAGCGCACCTCGGTTTTGGCCGGGTGAACGTTGACATCCACTTCCTCCGGGGGCAGAGTGATGATCACGAAAGCCACCGGGTAGCGTTTGACGGGCAACAAGGTGTGGTAAGCCTGAATCACGGCGTAGGTGAGGCGCAGGTCTTGAATCCAGCGGCCATTGACAAAGAGCGTGATGTAGCCGCGATTCGCGCGGTGGACGGTGGTAGGGCCGACGTAGCCCCGCACCTGAATGGGCAACTCCGGCTCGGCGAACACGGCTGGGATTTCAAGCAAACTGTTCCCCAAGTCTGTGCCGTATACCGCCAACAACGCCTCGCGCACATCGCCCCGGCCCGCCGTCAAGAGCATCTGCCGGCCATCGTGCATCACCGAGAAGGCGATCTGGGGATAGGCGATGGCGTAGCGGGTGATGAAGGCGTCAATGTGTTTGCGCTCCGTCCGCGCCGCACGCAGGAACTTCCGCCGCGCGGGCACGTTGTAGAACAGGTCCTCAATGCGCAGTTCGGTGCCTTGGGGCCAGCCCAGGGATTGGCGCGAGACGACTTTCCCGCCTTCCAGCCGCAGGCGCGTGCCGACTGACTCCTCTGTGTAACGGGTGGTGCAGGTCACGCGGCTGACCGAGGCAATGCTGGCCAGGGCCTCGCCCCGGAAGCCCAGGGTGCGGATGCGCTCCAGGTCTTGCGCGGTTTCCAGTTTGCTGGTGGCGTGACGGCGGAAAGCCAGAGTCACTTCAGCTTGAGGAATGCCTTGCCCATTATCGCGCACGCGGATCAGCGATTGGCCGCCGGTGCGGGTTTCTATTTCCAGGCGCGTCGCTCCGGCGTCCAGGCTGTTTTCCACCAGCTCTTTGACCACCGACGCGGGGCGTTCCACAACTTCCCCGGCGGCAATGCGAGCGGCGACATCTTCCGGCAATAGGCGAATGGTCATAGGGCGATTGTAACCAACGCCGGTGAATTGTCCACCGAGGATTCAGTTCATTGCACCGCCGCGCGGTACACATCAAGGATGTAGGTGAAGAATCGCTCCGGGCTGTGGTCGCGCAAGGCTCGCTCGCGGGAGGCACGCCGGTATTGCGGCAGGCGGGGATCGTCCAGCAGGCGGATGATGGCTTCCGCCACGGCCTGGGGCGTGGGCGGGACACGGATGCCGTTGGTTTCGTCCACCAGACGCCAGGTCTCTCCCACGTCGGTGGCCACGATGGCGTTGCCGCAGGCCATAGCTTCCAGCAGGCTCTGGGAAGGGTAGTTTTCCTGCGTTTGCAGGGAAACGAAGATGCTGGACACGTTGAGGATTTCCGTGGGGCGGGGCGAGAATTGAATTGTGACGTGCTCGGCAACGCCTAGCTCCATCACCCGCGCGGAGATCTCGGCTTGCAACGGCCCTTCGCCCAGGAAATGGAAGTGGGCATCGGGGTGCGCCGCCAGAACTGCCGGGATCGCCTCGGCCAGGAGGAGCGGATTTTTGATCGCCACCAGCCGGGCCACGAAAGTGATCCATTTTTTCTTGGCAGGGGCCGGATGGCACTGAGAGTAGTCGGTGAATGAGCCGGGAGCCACGAAAATCTTGCGCTCATCAATCCCCCGCGCGATCCAGTCCCGGCGGATGGAGGAGGATAGCGCATCTATCGCCCGGCTGCGGCGCAGGGCAAGTTGCTTCAATGTTGCGCCGACCGGAATGCCCAAGATGAAGCGGTCACGGTAGGAGACGATCTCGTAGCTATAGGTGGACATGACCAAACGCAAGCGGGGAAATAGTAAAATCGCCGGCAAGCTGAAGTACACGCCGGTGAGCAGTGGGTGAATGATCGCGGGGCGATAACGGCGAATCGCTTGGATGATCTTCCAGATGTACCAGAGGATGAGCCACGGCGTCCGCCGGCGACTTTGCATGTGCCGAGGCGGGTCTAGCACGGCGACGCTCTCGCGCGTCACGCCGATGCCGGCAGACTGCAAGAGTTCCCACATTGCGCGGTTGATGAGCAGCTTGTGCCGTCCCGCCGTCCGCCGAACGAGCATCTCAAAAGTGCGAGCGTAGCGTTTTTCCGCGCCGCCGAGATGGCAACGCAAACAGATCATCACCAAGAGGACCGAGGGAGCGTCATCACGCGCCATTAGCCATCCCCAGCGTCGTGATGATGGCGTGCCGGAGCTTGGCGGTGACGACCTCGGCGGTGTACGCGCTCCTCACATACCGGCTCCCGGCCAAGTTGGGGCGCGTATGGGAATGTAGCGTTTGCAAAGCGGCTTCAATTTCCGGCAAGCTGCGCCCCGACAAGCAATGAGGGAAGGTGCCCGAAAACACCACGTACCGGCCCCAATTCAAGGCCTCCAAGATCATGCGAGGCAAACCGTCATGCTTGGTGGGACGAACGAGCACGGTGATGCGAGGGTACACCTCGCTCATACCCGCGTTGCGCCCCAGCTCATCGACGTTGGGCAGTGTTTCCCCCAGCGGCGTTTGCTCCCGCCCCACAATGAGCACGTGCCACTCAGGATGACGACGCGCCAGCTCATAAATGAGCGGCGCACCGTAAAACTCACCGCGATGCGCGGGCAGATAGGCCAGGATCGTGAAGTCTGGTGGCAGCGGGGGGATGTCAACTTGGGGCAGGTCGGAGATCAGGGGGGCTAACTCGGCATCAATGCCCAGCGTCAGGAGTTCCGCCTTCAGGTTTTCGGAGACAACCAAATGTTTGTCTATCAGGTGGCGGATCAGCAGCAAGAGCCACCAGCGATGTAGCGGTTTATGCAGGACTCGCCATACATCAGTGCCGGCCCAATGACAGATGGTTTTTCTTTTGCGCAGATGGGCGAACAAATAGCGCGGCCATTGCCCGTAGGCAATGCCGTAGTAGAGATCAATGTGATCCATGTAGTGCCAGATGCGATAGAGAAGCACCCAGGGCGGGACTTTGCCGCGCAGGGAGGGCAGATCAACAAGCTCAAATTCGGCCTGGGAACGCAATTGTTGCATGACAACTCTGCGGTTAGCGGCCAGGCCTCCGATTCCGATTCTGGCGGTCATAGCTACTCGCGGATAGATTTGACGATGGCTTCAACCTGGGAGGCCACGTGATCCCAGCTATGCGCTCTCACCACATATTCTCGCCCTCGGCGGCCCATCGTTTCCCTTTTTGCGGTGTCGGAGTAAAGGAGCGACAGATTCCGGGCCAGGTCTTCAGCATCGCCGAGGTCGTAAAGCAACCCGCCTTGCGACTCTTGGATAACTTCGATTAGGCCCGGAAGCGCGGTCACAACAACGGGACGCCCGCAGGCTAAATACTCGAATAACTTGAGAGGGGATAACCCGATACGGGCGTTGCGCTTATGGGTAAACGTAGCCACACAAACATCAAAAGCCCCAATCCACTGTGTGATGTGGTTGTGGGGAACGTATCCGGGCATGTGGACGCACTCGGTAAGATGTAGTTGTTGACGCAATGCTACGATCTCTTGATAGCGTTCGCCATTCCCGATGAGAGTGCATTGTACGGGGATGCCGTCAGCCCGCAAAATTTGCACGGCCCGCAGCAAGGTAGAGAAGTCAATCCAGGGCTGGAACTTGCCTACAAAACCGATGTGATAGGGCTGCGGAGCTAAACCAACAGCTTCGCGGCACGCGGCCTTATCTGAGGGAGTAAATTCCGCAGTGTCGGTCGCATTTGGGATCACGACGCAGCGATCTGCCGGGACAGAGTAACGCGCAATTAATTGCTCTCGGATGCCTTCCGTGACACAAATGACCCTATTGGCATGACGCACGACCGAGCTTTCCCTTAGCCGGTACAAGGACACGCCAAGGTTGCTCATCCCCGCAGCTTTGAGTTCGTCCACGTAAATGCCATTAACTTCCACAATCGTAGGGACGCTAAATAAGCGGGCCAGGACATTGATCAGAGGTACGTCACGATGATACAAAACGTCAAAGTGCCCCCGGAGCAATCGCTTGAGCAATAAGAAGAGCAAAGCCCAATCGTAAAACAGGACTTTTACCTTCCTCAAGGGCGGAAAATGAGAGGCGGCAGATTCCACCGAGGCATAGGTGGAACGGGAGATCGTCGTGAGTTGATGCCCTTTGGCACTCAAAGCTCGCGCCAAGGCGAGAAAGTGAATCGTGCTGGCTTTCTCCTGGTTGAGGTCTAATGTGCTGGCGTATAGAATCTTCATTTTACGGAATTTTGTAATTTCCTAAGCCCTTCAAGAATCTCCTGGTAGGCGGCGAGCCACGGTTTCCAGTCTCCAGACAATGATGTATTGTGCCACAACATTGTGAACACCCCTTCTACTTGTTGGCATCTTTTAGCCAGGGATAGAGTCAACTCTTTCCCGACCTGGGGCGAGAGCTGGCGGTAATGCTTTAATGTACCATCCATCAAGATCAAGGGATATTCCCATAAATCTATCTCCCGCTCTTGCAACAAGTCAAACGGCTTAAAAGGATGGCAAGTGCCACAGCGAAATCCGGAGTACTCAGCATATCCTAACGTAGAATCATATCTCAAGCCCACCTGCTCCCAATGCCGCCAGGTATTCGGGACGCGGAATCTCAGGTAATGCTGACGACCGCCATAATCAGTCTCGCCCAGCAAAGCATCCAAACGGGATTTTTCCGCAGCCAATCTATCGGGGTTCAGATAAGTATCATAACCCGGATGAATGCCGATTTCAAATCCCAGATGGCGCAAATCGTCTATACATCTTTGCACAACAGGGGTGCTCAAAGGGTATCCACAATTGAATGGCCCGGGGCCATTCGTCATGAAGTAAAAAGCATCGTCTTTGAATCCGTACTCGTAGGATAGTTCGGCCAAACGATAAAGCCCTTTAACAGGAGACGCCCATCTTGGATTTAACGTTTGCTCCGCGACTTCCTTCAAGATGTGCATCCCGGATCTCAAATCTCGCCTTTTAAGAACAGCTCCCGCGAATGCCCTCACCGCTGTCCTTGGGTTGGGGAAAATGCGGATAAAATCCACATCGTGAGTCAGCTTCACAGCAAACTTATGTGGAGCAGGTCGCCACTGCGGGTTTAGCACCCTCAACCAAGCACGAAGGATAAGGGCATATTCATCTATGAGGGGACGATCCAGGAATCCCTGCCTGTAAGCCACGCTGGCAGTAGCAGGAAAGCGGGCATGATGATCCCGCGTCGGGACGACGATTTCCTCCCAGCGGGTGAGCATAAAAAATGTAGCCGCGATGATATCAGCGTAGAAGACGATGGAACCATCAGGCCGTTGCTCAGCAAAGGGCTTACGACCATCTTCGTAGCCAGCCCCCCAGAAAAGTACCGGGATGGTTGATTCTATCGGTAAATGTTGGCCGGGCGGCATCACCTGCTCGGCGCGAAGCCAAATCAAACTGTCAGGAGGTTGAGCGATTAAACGTCGTCCAGCTCGTGCGCCAGCCGGCTTGATGATAAGCGAACGATCTTTGGAGGCACTCTCAGAGTTCCCGTAGAGTATGCTCAACGGGCCTGATACACCAGCTCTCATTAGCAACTGTTGTAGAGCGTAGGTTATTCCTTCCTGGGAAAGCCAATGATCATCCAATTTCGTACCCCAGTCGGGCAGCAGTCTCTCCCGTTACCCGCACCAACTCTCCGCGCATTTCCGGCGACCACTCATTCGGGGCGGGAAATGTCCCCATTCTCTGGACGTTTAGCCGTTTTCCTAAGATGCTCTTGACCTTTCTTTCCGCCGGAACATCAGCCGCAATAAAAGCGAACAGTTCATCTATGACTCTTTCGTCAGCAGAGAAAATACGCTCAGCCTGCACCAGGAGCTTTTGTCGCTCTGGCACTTGCGCGGCAAAGTCCAGTATCCAGCGGTTAGTTTCATCCCACAGCCAGAGGTTTTTCTGGAACGGTGACAAATCTCCCCAGCGAGAGTAAAGCTCAGTCCCCGGCAAAGGCGTGATTCTACTTACATCGTATGAATGTCCCGCGTACCAATGGCGGCGCATCCCAGACCTTACCACGGCAGCCGGGTTACGCACCAGGTGTATAAACTTGGCTTCGGGAACAGTCTTCAGGATGTGGGGGGCCAAGAACGTGACTTGCGGGCTGGTTTCAACGTATCCTTTGCCGCAACTAAGAGAATAATCCAGTAACTCTTTTCGGGCCACGCTAAACGCCTCCCGCAAAACATCACTCGCGGCATCTTGTCGGGCATAGCGGTAGGCTAACTTGGATAACATGAATAAACGAGGACGCGGCTCATGGTACACAAAAACATTGGCGGCGGCACCTAAGAGAGCGGACAATGTTTTTGTGCCCACTCGGCCCGTGGAGAGCACAAATACACACGGGTGAGCCTCATCAAAATCTGATATTCGCCCTCCGGAGAAAGCCCGGCGCATCCGATAGTACCATTGACGCGGCGATCTATCCAGCGCAGTACGAATTCGCGAACGCAACATATCTTATCCTCAGATCACATGTTGAGGAGTGCCAACAACTCCTTTCTCATCTCGGTTCTGAAAATCCGGGTATCAAAATGCGAGGTTATATGGTCTTGCAAGCGATGTAGGAGCCGACTAACGGAAGAAGAATCCAGCTTTTCCAAACGGGATAGAATTTCAGGCACCTGCTCTAAGTTTTGATAACGCAATCGGGGATCGGGAATAGTCTCTCGTTGTCCCCCGGAATCGTGGACAATGGGCAAGCAGCCAGCCGCCACAGCTTGCACAGCCGTGATCCCAAAAGGTTCATTGATCAAAGTGTGTAAAAAGTACTTAGCCCCCTGAAGGTACTTGAGAATCTCGGAAAACGGCGCGTCTGGGTGAAGATGAACGTTCTTTACAGCATGCTCGCTGACGTACTGTTGACATCGCTGATAGTAACTGCTGTTGTGAGCAAACCCAATAATGTGAAACGGCATATCCGGCAACTGTTGGGCCAATTTGATCTGTTCAATTTGCCTCTTGTCCGGCCCAAAACGCCCCAAAGTCACAACAGATCGCCTACGTTGCACGGACGGCGATTGAAATACGGCTATGTCCACCGGCGGATAAATTATCGGCGGGGTTTCTGGCAATTCGTAGACCTGTGCCAGAGCAGAACAGGTGAACTTGGTCATACAAATGATTTTATGCTGTGGCTTAGGGTGACTCCAGCGGTACATTCTCCGTTGCAGAGAGCGATGCAAAGCCGTGCGCGTCCAGGGAGAGATCTTCTTTTCAGGCTCGTGAATACTCAGAGCCTCAGCCATAAGACGGCTCTTGCGTGGATAAAACATATAAGTCAACACGCTCTTATTGCCAGGCAAGAAGATCAGGCTGTTGCTAGTATTAATCAACAAGTCATAATCAGACGCATAATGCCTCAGAGACGCATTGAACAGGGCTATGGCGTATTCTTGACGTAATCTCGGAATACGCGGGATAAAGCGGAAATTCACTCTCACCTGTTTCCCATATTTCTCACTGATCTGCTCAGGTTTGAAGGATAAACGTGTGGTAATGATATCTGGGACAATACCTAGTTCATTGAGTATCTTGATAATCTCAATGATAACTCGTAACCGTCCACCTAAGATAATGGACTGTTGACAAATAGCGACAGAGGGAAGGGACATCTAGCTATGTTCTCCGAATAAAGTTTCCAATACGCCGACCCGCAGCAATAAGCCATTGAAGGCACGTCGTAAAATTGCCATATCCTCACGGCGGATGATCAAAATATCGGCCAGCCCGAAATGGGCACTGCGTAAAAAGACCCCCACAAATACAGACGTGGATAGCATGTAGGAAGCAGAAGATGCTATCGCGGCCCCGATGATCCCAATTCTAGGAATCAAAAACACATCTAGCAGGAGCGTCACACTTAACGAGATAATTGCCCCTATAGTGCCGATCTCAGGTCGGCCACTGGCCGAGAGATGAGTGGCAAATAATTTTCCTACTCCCAGGAACCATATTCCAGGCATAAGTGCGATAAGAGGTAGCACAGAGGGCAAGTAAGGTTCTCCGTAAATAATCTTGATCAGTGGATAACTGATAACGACGAGGAACAAACACAATAGCCCAATTGTAAGAGTGACGACCCGCCCAACTCTGGCTGTAGTAGCGTTGGCCGACTGACTATCATCTAAACTGGCGATGTGATGCAACATCACCGTGTTGATCGCGTGGGGAATCTCCCACAACTTCTCCGCCAAGGCGGTCGCGGTGACGTAAAGGCCCACCTCTGTTGGAGTTAGAAAATATCCCACTAGAAAGATATCCAACCGGTAGTTAAGAAACTGAGCAATATTCCCTGGATATAGACGTATTCCAAATGAGAAATTACGGCGTAATGCAGCCCAATCAACACCAACGTGTCCCCGTACAACTTTTAGTACCCACCAGATTGTTAAAAGCATCACCGCCACAATGGAAAGTATCCAGGAACTAATCGCCCCTTTCAACCCCAAGCGCAATAGCCACACAAAGATCAGCACTCCGGCAAGATTGACAGTACTGCGCCACAAAGCAATAAAATTATACCGCACCATATTCCCATTCGCACGCAGGATCTCCTTCAAGTAAGCATTTAACTGAATTAACGGCAATAGCAATATAATCAATTGCACCTGACGTATGGCAATGTTATTTTCCAGCAGGTAACTTCTAAAAGCAGGAGATAGCGTTGCGAATTCAACCAACATGATGCCCAGTACACCCAATCCAAACGCAGCTATGAAGGAATTACCGGCTAAAACCGGAAGTTGCGAAGGATTTCGGGAACCATAATAAACGTTAGCTGAACCTAATCCAAATAGAACCAACAGGGAAGTCGCGCTCACAATGAGCACCAATATGCTGTACGTTCCTTTGAGAGACGGACCCAGCACCCTGGAAACGACAAGACTGGTCCCGATGCTAAGTAAAAATAACAGCAACCTGGTCATGAAAGTGATGGAGCTATCTTTGACTATTTTGGACATAACTCATCGTTAGCGGGACGCACAGTCTTCCAGGAAAAACTCCCCTCCCATTGCAAACGGGTATAAGTAAGCGGCTTGAAAAACAGCCATGACCGCACAAGAAATATCCGCAGCGCACGCAGCAGATGGTGTATCGGCGGAGAAGCCCCGTGAGCAAATTCAAAAACATCTTTTCCCTTTAACTGCGGGCTTTGGTAAAAGTAGATGCTAAAAAACAGCTTCCCCATCCAGCCTAGAGGATAACCATCTCGTGGAGCAGGCTCAAAGACTAGCGTCCCCTTGCGGTTTGAAACGTACCAGATATGGTAAGGCGGGTGGCGTAATACCTCGGCCAACTTACTAGGTGTCTCCAGATAACCTCGGCTACCGACCCTATTCAATTCATAGCAAAAACTGTCTATATCCTCGACATGTTCCGCTATGTGCGAGGCTATGATAAATTGAAAGGCCTTGTCCTTAAACGGCAGCGCACAAGCATCGGCCACAACGAAAAATCTGTCTTGGGGCACAACAGCCTTACGCCCGGAACGTCCTACCACCTCATTGTTATCCAGCAGAAATTTATCGGCCAGAATATTAGCTCGGGGGTGGGGATTGTGCCCGCTGCCGATATCTAACACCAGCCACTCTGAATCATACGCAATCGGGGTGTGCGAATTACCGGTATCAAACCATTTTGTAGTCATAAAAAACAGTATATCCGGCTCTTCCTGACGCGCCAGTTTCCTCCGAGGCATTTAGGGATAGCATGTAC
>WFQZ01000334.1 GCA_015486785.1 Thermoflexales bacterium | reverse complement strand
TACGCTCGGAATCCGCGATATGAACTTTTACGATGGCCGCACCGGCCCGCTGTGGCTGATCCTACTGCCGCCGGTGCTGGCCTGGGCTTGGGCGCATCGCCGCCGCCCCTGGCCGCCGCAAGCCTGGGGCTGGCTGACCATCGTGATCTTGGGCGGGGCACACGCCTTGTTGTGGCTCTGGGGCGTGTTGACCACGCAGAACCTTTATCAGAGCCGTCTGTTGCTGCCCGCGCTCGCCGTCTACACCTGGCTGAGCGTCGCCGCCGTTCTGTGGCTGCGCCCCCGGCGCATCGGATCGGCCTCGCTGTACACATTCTTCAAGCTGTTCACCGCCCTGGTGCTGCTGAGCAACGGCCTCTACCAAGTGCGGGAGTTGGTGCGCTTGCGCCCCGGCCCCTATCTGATGGGCGTAGAGCGTCGGGACGACTATCTGGCCCGCAACCTGGGTATCACCTGGGGCGCACTGCAAGCCGTCAACGCCCTGCCCGCCGCCGACAAGGTGCTGTTCCTGTGGGAGCCGCGCACTTACTACGCCACGGTGGACGCCTATCCCGACCCGATCTTGGATCGCTGGAATCACCTGTACCGCACCTACGGCACGGCGTCCGCCATCGCCCACGCGCTGCACGAGCAAGGATTCACCCACTTGCTCACCTACACCTACGGGATGTCGCTGGTGCGCCGCAACGAAGTCAAAGGCCCCAAACCTCCGGCGGAAGCGTGGACTCAATGGGATGCGTTTGTCGCCCACTACCTGAAGCCGGTGGCGACACCGCCGGGCTACATACTTTACACCTGGAGCGACGCGCCATGACCTTTAAGCCACTCGGATTCCTGTTTTTGCTGGCCTTGCTGGTGCGCCTGGGAACGGCGGTCTTGATTCCGGAGCCGGGGTACATGGATGCCGCCTACTACGCCGCCGACGGCCTCCGTCTGGCCGACGGAGACGGACCGACCGAGCCGTTCGTGTGGAACTACCTGCATCCGCCGGATGCCCTGCCGCAACCGGCCTTCAGCTACTGGATGCCGCTTCCTTCATTATTAACGGTGCCCTTCTGGACCTGGGGGAAGAGCTACCTGGCGGCACAAATCCCGTTCGCGATCCTTTCCGCGCTGTGGGTGGTTGGCGGGGCGTTGCTGGCCTGGCAACTCACCCGCCGGCAGCGCACCTTCTGGGGGGCGGGGGGCTTGCTGATCTTTTCCGGCGGCTACTTCCCCTTCTGGACGCTGCCCGAAACGTTCACGCCCTACGCCCTGTGCGGCGCACTCGCGCTCTGGGCTGCCGGGCGATATTGGGATACGCGCCGGGCGACCTGGCTGCTGCTGGGCGGAAGCGCGGCCACGTGCGCCTATCTCACCCGCTCCGATGGCCTGTTGTTCATCGGCGGCATCTTGCTCCTGCCGCTGTGGCGGCGCGACCTCAAAGGGATGTCGGCTGCCGTGGGCAGCGTTGCGCTGTGCCTCTCCCCGTGGCTGAGTTACAACCAGCACGTGCGCGGGACTTTGCTCCCCACGGGCGGAATGCGCACCCTGTGGCTGAAGGGATACGACGAGTTGTATTGCTACCATTGCTCGCTCAGTTGGCGCGATTACCTGGCCTGGGGGCTTCCGGCGATCCTGGCCTCCAAGTGGCACGCGCTGGTGTGGAACGCCCAAACGCTGTGGGCGGTGATCGGGTATGTGTTCCTCGCGCCGCTGACGCTGGTGGGAGCTTGGCGGCTGCGGCGCAACGCCACCTACGTGATGGCTTGGGGGATGCTGCTGGCCCTGGGCGCGGCGATGACTTTCGCCTTCACCTTCCCCGGCCCGCGCGGCGGATTCTTCCACAGCGGCGGCGCGTTTCTGCCCTTCGTCGTTGCCGCCGGGCTGATCGGGCTGGATCGCGTCACCGTGTGGCTGGGCGCAAGACGCGCCTGGAACATCCCGCAAGCGCAGCAAGTCTTCACGGTCGGCCTGGTGCTCATCGCCGCCGGCATCAGCCTGACGATGCTGCAAACGCGGGTCGCCGAGTGGCGCACGGCGAACGCCCCCTATCGCCAAGCGGGCGCGTGGCTGACCGCCCACGATCCGCAGCACGCGCCGGTGCTGGTTGGCGATCCGCCCCGTTTCTGGTACGTCACCCGCATCACGGCCCTGGCCGCCCCCAACGAACCGCCCGCCGTCGTCACCGAGGTGGCCCGCCGCTATGGCGCGGGCTGGCTGCTCCTCGACCGGAATCGCCCCCGTCCGCTGGCGGCCTTGTACGAGAGCGAGAGCGCGGCCTCTTGGACGCTCGTTGCCTCCTGGGGCGATCTGCGCCTCTATCGGCTTGACGGATTTTAGATAGTGCATATAATAAGCCCCGTAATCCTCGGTAGCTCAATTCGGCAGAGCGGTCGGCTGTTAACCGATTGGTTGTAGGTTCAAGTCCTACCCGAGGAGCTGGGACGGCCTCCGGGCCGTCCTTAGTTTATCGGTAACACGCGACCCGGAGTGACGGGATCGCGTGTTTTTTTATCAATGGGGCAACGGCAATGGTGACGTTAAAGAAATGGCTGACGGTCTTGGCATTAGTCGGCGCGTTAGCCGGGCTGGCATGGCTGCAATTGGATCGCCCCACGCCGGGGGTAGATGATGCCGACATCTTCTTCGTCTACGCGCAGAACCTCACCTCCGGCCACGGATTGGTTTACAACGCCGGCGGGGAGCGGGTGGAAGGATACACGTCCACCTTGTGGATGCTGCTCATCGCCGCCGTGATGCTCGTTTCCCCCGACCCCACCTGGCTCTTGTTCGGGATCACGATCCTATGTACCACGTCCGCCCTGGCGATGTGGTGGGAGTTTGTGGAGCGCAGGTTTTCCCCCGAAAAGTGGCCCGTCCTCTGGCTGCTGCTGTGGTCACTGGGCATGCCCGCGTTCATCGTGTGGCACACGCTCACGCTGATGGACACGGCCTTGTGGCTGTTGCTGCTCACCTGGGGCGGGTTGACCGCGCTGCAAGGTGCGCCGCGCCGCTTGAGTTGGCCGGTCGTCCTGCTGCTACTGACCCGCCCGGAGAGTCTGGCCTGGGCACCCACATTGATTTTCGTGGCCGCACTCACCGCCGCCCTGCGGCGCGGCTGGCGGCAAACGTGGCGCGAATCGCTGCCCCCGCTGCTGGCTTACGGGCTGACCCTCGGCGGGCTGACGGCGTTCCGGCTGTGGTACTTCGGCGTGCCGCTGCCCAACACCTACTACGCCAAAGTTTCCCCCGATTGGGGGTACAACCTACGCGAAGGCTTCAAGTATCTGCTGCGCTTCTGGCAGGCAACGCCCGGCGCGGTGCTCTCCGCGCTCGCGTCGCTCGGCGGGCTGTGGCTCAATGGCCGCCGGGTGCTCGCCCGCCTGCGCTGGCCCGCAGATACGCCGGAGGTGCAACGGCAGGCCTCGTTCTTCGGCGGCAGCCTCCTGGCTCTGGTCGGGATGCTCCTACCGGTCACCACGGGCGGGGATCATTTCGCGCTGTTCCGCTTCTATCAGCCGGTGTGGCCGTTGCTGGCCTGGCCGGTGCTCGCGCTGAGCGGCGAGGTGTGCCGCGAGCTTGCCGCCTCGGCCCGACAGTGGGTCATCCGAGGCGGGGCAGGGTTGTTGCTGCTGCTGGCCTTGTGGCAGTGGGGCCGTCCGGTGTACGCGGCCCGCATCCAGACCGAATTTGTGATCGCCGAGACCGGGCAGCACCTGGGGCAGGAGCTGAACGCGATCTTCCCCCACGATCCGCCCTCCATCGGGGTGATCACGGCGGGCGGCGTGGCCTGGACTTATCACGGGACGGTGATAGATACAATGGGGTTGAATAACGTGGCCGTGGCGCACGCGCCGGGGGAACGTTACGGCCTGAAGAACCATGCCGCCTTTAATGAGGCGGTCTTTCTGCAACAACAGCCGGATTTGCTGCTGCTGAATATGCTCAATGAGGGCACGGAGGCCCAGTTACAACAACAGTGGCAACGTCAATACAAGTGGAACAATTACGTGCTCAAGGGGATGCTGGCAGATGAGCGGTTTTCGGATTTATACCGTCCGGTCATCCTCGCTGCCGGGGAGCATAGATTGCTGGCGTATGTGCGGCGGGATTATCTCCGCACCTTGCCCGCCCGTGGGGTCTCGGTCAAGCCGCTGACCCCTTAACTTTTACGTTGAGGAGAGCGTATGTTCAAAGAACTGACTCGTTGGGAAAAGGCACTCTATCTCACGATATTAGTCCTGGCGTTGTTTTCCCGCTTCTACGGGCTGGGGGATCGCGCCATCAGCCATGACGAGAGCATCCATACGAAGTTTTCGTGGTACTTGTACCAAGGTCAAGGCTTCAAGCACAGCCCGATGATGCACGGGCCGTTGCTGTTTGAGGCCACCGCGTTGAACTACTTTCTTTTCGGGGCCAATGATTACACCTCGCGCGTCTTTCCGGCCCTGGTGGGCGTGCTGCTGGTGATGTCGCCCTTGCTATTCCGCAAGTGGCTGGGGCGTCACGGGGCTTGGGTGGCCTCGCTGATGCTGTTGATTTCGCCCTCAATTTCGTACTACTCGCGTTACATCCGCCACGATGCGCCGTTGATGCTCTCGGCGGTGCTCTTGCTGTGGACGATTCTTTCTTACCTAGAATCAGGCAAGGACAAATGGTTGTATTGGATGGCGGCAGCGTTCGCGTTTATGTACACCACCAAGGAAAGCTCGTACATCTACACGCTGACCTTCTTCGTGCTGCTGTCTTTGCCGTTTCTCTGGCAGATCGTGAATATCCCGTGGCAGCACCCGGAGCGCAAACAATGGGTGCTGTGGCTGCTGGGGTTCGTGCTGCTGTTCGGGGGATTGTTCGCCCTGTCGTTCCGGGGGGCGCACGTGCAGGAGCTTTCGCTGGACGAGGCGGGCAACACTCGCGCCACCGATGTGAGCGTCCCGCTGTGGGGACGGGCCGCGCTGGCGATGATGTTCGTGACCGCCTTTGCCTCCTGGCTAACGCTGGCTCAAGGCGTGGGGATGGCGGTGATGCGCAAGCTGCGCCTCTTTGATGTCCTGATGGCCTTGGGAACGCTGACCTTGCCGCTGGGATCGGCGGTGCTGATCAACTTCGTGGGCGGCGTGGATATGGGGACGCTATCCAGCGTGCTGCAAAACGGCTCGCTTTCGGCGATGACCGTCACCGCGCTGTTGATTTCCGTGGGCATCACGCTGGTGATGGTGCTAGTTTCCGTGTGGCTGGGGCTGTGGTGGGATCGCCGCCGCTGGCCCACGATTGCGCTGGTGCACTACGCGATCTTCCTCACCACCTACACCACCTTCTTCACCTGGGGCGTGGGCGCACTTTCCGGGATGATCGGCAGCCTGGCCTACTGGATGGCGCAACAAGGGGTGGCGCGTGGCGGACAGCCGCGCTACTATTACGCGCTGATCGCGCCCCTGTACGAGTATCTGGCCCTGATAACGTCGGTCGGCGGCGGGCTGGGGGCGTTGATCTACGCGGCGCACGTCGCGCCGCCGGCCACCAAGGAACGCAAAATCCCGCCGCTCAACTGGCGCAAGCTCTTCCCGCTGCTCCTGCTGGGCTGGACGGTATTGGCGTGGCTCGCATACACGCTCGCCGGAGAAAAGATGCCCTGGCTGCTGGTGCACATCGCCTTGCCCAGCATCTTCCTGGGAGCTTGGGGCGTGGGGCGCGTGATCGCGGGTCTCACGTGGCAGGATATGAAACTCAATCGGGGCTGGGTCTATCCGCTGGCGCTGCCGTTGGCCTTGCTCTCGCTGGGCGAGTTGGGCGCGGCCTTGAACGGGCTGGCGCAACTGCTGGCTCAGGGCGTCAGTCCGGCGGGGCTGACCACGGATCAGCTCTTGCCCCTGGGACAAGCGTTCGGCGGGCTGCTGGGCGCGGGGCTGTTCGGCTGGCTCGTCGTGGATAGCGGGGTGCGCCTCGGCCCCAAGCCGATGGGACGGCTCACCATTTTGACCGCGACGCTTTTCCTGGGGCTGCTCACGGTGCGCACGATGGTGATGCTCGACTTCATCAACTACGATTTGGCGACCGAGTTCCTGGTCTATGCCCACAGCACGCCCGATGTCAAAGTGGCACTGAAGCAGATAGAGGATATTTCCTGGCGCACCACGGCCACGCCGCACGATGTGAAAGTCGCCTACGGCGAGCAAGGCTCGTGGCCGTTTACCTGGTACATGGGCGACTATCCCAACAACTACTTCTACGGCACCACGCCCGACCACGACCAGCTTTTGGAGTGCCCGGTGATCATCGCCGGAAAGCCGCAATGGGACGCGGTGGATGCCATCGTGGGGGACGAGTACACCTACTTTGAGTACAACTATCTGTGGTGGCCGATCCAGGACTACTTCAACCTAACCTGGGAACGTATCCGCTTCGCGCTCACCGATCCCCAGATGCGGGCGGCGGTGTGGGACATTGTGTGGGATCGCGACTACCGCGCGTTTGCCCGCTTAAAGGACCCCGAAGACCCGTTCACGCTAAAGACCTGGCCCAACCGGCAAGAATTCCGGCTCTACGTGCGGAAGGACTTGGCCCAACAAGTGTGGAACTACCGCTTGGGACCGGAAGGGGCGGAAAGCGTCACGCCGCAAGCCACGCCGCTCCCCGATCCCTACCTGGCCGGGGAGAAGATGCTGCCCCCGGTGAGCAGCGCGGCCTTGGCGAACGGCGCGCCGCGCGGCATGGCCGTGGCCCCCGATGGCACGCTCTACGTGGCGGATACGGCCAACCATCGCATCTGGCACATCACGCCGCAAGGGGCGACGCTGGGAATGTGGGGCGAGTACGGCAGCGGGCCGGGGCAGTTCAATGAGCCGTGGGATGTGGCCGTGGATGGCGACGGCAACATCTACGTGGCCGACACGTGGAATCACCGCATCCAGAAGTTTGATGCTCAAGGGCACTTCCTGTTGAGCTGGGGCAAGGTGGGACAATCAACGGCGGGGAGTTCGCCGGGGCAGCAAGGCATCTTCTACGGGCCGCGCGGCGTCGCCGTGGACGCGCAAGGGCAAGTTTACGTGGCCGACACCGGCAACAAGTGGATTCAGGTCTTCGACCGTGACGGGCACTTCCTCCGCGAGTTCGGCGGGGGCGGAGCGGAGCCGGGGCAGCTCAACGAGCCGGTGGGCTTAGCGGTGGATGATGACGGCAACGTCTACGTGGCCGACACGTGGAATCACCGCATCCAGGTCTTCGATGTCACCGGGCGGGCCGTGCGCCAATGGCGCATCCCCACGTGGGCACAGCAAGACAATCCCGAAGAAAAGCCCTTCCTGGCCCTGGATCGGAGCTACGTCTACGCCAGCGATCCGGTCAACCGCCGGGTGTTGGTCTTTGATCACCAGGGGAATTACCAATGGGCATTGTACGCCACCGCCGGGCAGCTAACCTTCCCCGAAGGCGTGGCCGTCTCCCAGGGCACGATCTTCGCTGCCGACGCCCACGCGGGCAAAGTGTACGGCTTCTCCCCGCCGCGCGAGTGACGTTCAGCGGGACGCGAGAGCGCGGCGGTACACCTCCAAGTAAGCGCGTGCGCTGCGTTCCCACGTAAAACGGCGGGACATGGCCCGGCGGATCATCGCTTGATGGTGCGCCGGGCGGTCGTAATAGGTGCTCACCGCCCAACCCACCGTATCGTGGATCGCCTGAGGCGTAGCCGCCAGGAACTTGAAGCCGGTGCCCGCGCCGCTAGCCTCATCGTACTGCTCAACCGTATCCTCCAGCCCGCCGGTAGCCCGCACAATGGGCAGCGTCCCGTAGCGCAGCGAGTAGATTTGATTCAACCCGCACGGCTCGTAGCGCGAGGGCATGACGAAGAAATCCGCCCCGGCCTCAATCCAGTGCGCCAACTCGTTGTTGTAGCCGATGTAACTGCCGATCACGCCCGGATAACGAGCGGGCAATGAGCCGTAGTAAGCCTCCAGCGATTTATCCCCGGAGCCGAGGATCACAAACTGCACCACCATCTCCCGCACGATGGATTCAATCGTCTGCGCCAGCAGATCCAAGCCCTTCTGATGCGCCATACGGCTGACCACCCCGATCACCGGCACGCGGGGGTTAGTTTCCAACAAGAAGTGCTCTTGCAGAGCACGTTTGCACGCCGCCTTCCCGCTCAGATCGTCGGCGGAGTAGTTGGCCGGAATCAGCGCATCTGTTTCCGGATTCCAGCGGCTGTAATCCACGCCGTTGAGGATGCCCACATAGCGATCTCCCTTGTCGTTGAGGTAAGGCGCCATCCCGTGGGCGTATTCGGGGGTGCGAGTTTCACGGGCATACGTGGGGCTGACGGTGGTCACAAAATCAGCGTAGTGGATGCCGCCCTTGAGGAAATTGATCCGCCCGTGGTCCTCGAACTTATCCGAGGTGAAATTTTGCCATTGCAGCCCCAGATACTCGTAGTGCTCCGCGCCGTAGACGCCCTGATAGCCGATGTTGTGGATCGTCAACACGCCGGCGGCCCGCCCCAGGTGTAGATCGTTCCAGTGCCAGATTTTGAGGTACGCCGGGGCCAACGCGGTCTGCCAATCGTGCGCGTGGACGATATCCGGCGCAAAGCCAATATCCTTGCACAACTGCAAAGCGGCGCGGGTGAAGAATCCAAAGCGGCGCGGGTTGTCGCCGTAGTCATTGAACTCCGCATCGTGATACAGCCCCTCGCGGTCGAAGTAGGCGTTGAACTCAATGAAGTACACCGGCACACCGGCCTCCGTCTCGGTGCTGTAGGCAGCGCACCACTCTTGCTTGTTCCCCATCCACACGCCCAACGGGCTGAGGCGCAGCTTGAGGGGCTGCGGCGTTTTCAACGTGCGGTATTTGGGCAGGATGATGATCACGTCATGCCCCAACTGCTTGAGCGCGTTGGGCAACGCACCGATCACATCGGCCAACCCGCCAGACTTGACATAAGGCACACACTCCGAGGCTAACATTGCGATTTTCATACGACTTACTCCTGTGGTGAATTTCCGGTATACGATTGTACCAGGGAATAGATGGGGCGGGCACGAAAATCCGGCGTGACAAAGGCGTAGTAGTCCTGATAGTTGTGCAGCAGGGCCGGAGTGCGAAACATCCACATCGCCACGACCGGGCACCAAGGCCAATGAGTCTCCGCCCAGGTGTAAGCGTTCAGCGTGTACGTGGCTCGTTGCGCCGGACGCACCGCCCAAGCCCAGCGCGGATGATCGTTCCAGCCCGCCTCCGTCACGTAGATCGGCTTCCCGGCATCTCCGTGGACGATCATCACGTTGCGCAACAGCTCCACCCGCCGAAAGTTCAACAAATCGGGCGCGGGCGGCATCTCCGGCGGAAAGACCAGCCCGTAAGCGTGCGCCGCCAGCGCATCAAAGTACGGCGCGGCGCCGGCCTCGTACATCCCGCTCAGATAGTCCAGGTCGTTCAGCCCGGCGGGACTCCCCGCCGGCTCCAGCGTCGGGGCCAAGGCCCCGCCCAGCACAATGATGTCGGGATTCGCGCGGTGCGCCGCCGGATAGACCGCACGCAGCAATTGCACGTAGGCCGCCGGGTCCACCGGACGGTAGCCCCACTCGAAGCTCAAGTTCGGCTCATTCCAGATGATCACGTGGCGCACTTGCCCGCGATAGCGGGACACAAAACGCGCCACGAAGTCCGCAAAATCGGCGTAATGATCCGGCGTCAGCAGGGTGAAGGTGCTTTTCTGCGTCTGCGGATCGGGCCGCGCCCAGGCGGGCACCATCCCCAGGCGGGCGATGACCGTCAGCCCTTGATTGCGGGCGTGGGCGATGACCATATCGCTGTGCTGCCAACTGTACCGCCCCGGCTGCGGCTCAATGTACGCCCAGGGGAAATACTCCACGATGGTAGGCGACCCCATTTCGCGCACCATCGCCAGCGTCCGTTGGATTTTCCACTCCTCGACCTCGTCGGTCAAGCGGGTGTGGACACCGACTTTGGGATGAAGGGTCTGCACCGTCTGCGGCGGGGGGATCACCACCAGCACGCCGGGCGGGCGCACGGTGAAAACAATCAGCAACAGCAGCGCGAGGGCGGACAGCAGCTCCCGCCACCAGACCTTGGCGCGATCTCGGAAGCTGCGCCAGGCCGCACGCCGCAGCTCGTCAAGCCGAGGGGGAAGCTGCGACCACACGCCCGATCACGTCGTACTCCAGGGCCTCGGTGATCTCCACATTGACGATGCGATGCGGGGGGAGTTCTTCGCGGATGAGCACCAGGCCATCAATCTCCGGGGCATCCCGGTAGGAGCGGCCCACCGTCAGCCCGTCGCCGCTGCCTTCCAGCAGCACCGGCAGGGTCTTGCCCACCAAGGCGAAGTTCAACTGACGCGAGATCGTTTGCTGGCTCAACATCAACGCCTCGCGCCGCTCTTCCTTCACCTGCGGGGGCACATCATCGTCCAACTGCGCCGCCGGTGTACCGGCCTCGTGGGAGTAGGTGAACACGCCCACCCGGTCAAAGCGCATCTCGTTGACGAAATCCAGCAAGGTGAGGAATTCGGCCTCCGTCTCGCCGGGGAAGCCCACAATGAACGTGGTGCGCAAGGCCAATTCCGGCATCAGCTCCCGCAGATGGGCGACCGTGCGGCGCACCTCATCCATATCGTGCGGGCGGCGCATGCGCTTCAGCACCGCCGGATGCGCGTGCTGCAAGGGCAAGTCAATGTACGGCAGTATCTGCGACGACCGGCGGATCACTTCAATGAGGCGCGGGGTGATGAAACCGGGGAAGGCGTAGAGGATGCGAATCCAAGGGATGCGCGGCACGGCAGCGGTCAGCCGCTCCAAAAGCTGCGCCAATCCATCCTGCAAACCCAGATCGTGGCCGTAGAACGTAGAATCCTGCGCGATGAGGTTGATTTCCAACACGCCCAACTCCTGCAACTGGCGCGCGTCGGCTACGATGGCCTCCATCGTGCGGCTGACCGTCGGGCCTTTGATCGCCGGGATGGCGCAGAAAGCACAGCCGCGACTGCACCCATCCGAGATTTTCAGGTAAGCACTGCGCCCGGAGATCACGTAGCCGGGGAGCGCGACTGTTTCCGGCATCCGCAGCAACCGATCTTCCACCAACTGCAAAGACGAACCGCCCCGGTGAGGCGCGTGCAGCGTCTGCTTGACCAAGGCGGCGATCTCCGGCCAATTGCGCGTGCCGATCACCGCGTCCAGCGGCACCGCAGCAAGCAATGCGGCGGGGTCACGCTGCGCCCAACAACCGGCAGCGATCAGCCGTTGATGAGGCCGCCGCTGTTCCGCCAGGTCGCGCAGCGTGTCCAACGACTCCTGCCGCGCCGCCGCGATGAAGCCGCAAGTATTCACGATCAGCACATCCGCCCGCTGCGGATCTAGCGAGGGTTGATACCCGGCACGTTGCAGCAACAAAGCCATATCGTTGGAATCCACCGTATTTTTGGGGCAGCCCAACGAGGCGATATAGAAACGAAAGGGGCGCGACGCGCCCCGTTGTTTGCGAGAACGATTTTTGCTCATGGCGTCTCCAAATTCACTTCGCCGGAAGGCGACCAACCGCGTTTGACAATTTGCCCTTGCTCGCCGAGCATGCCCCAGTCCGTGCCGTTGATGTAGAAGTGGAACGCGCCGCCGTTGCCTGTTTTAACCACCAGCATATCCGCCGCCGAAGCCTCGATCACCTGGCCCACCGTAGTCACGCCCTGGTAGATGACGTTGGCATCCGCCGAGACGCTGATCCATTCGTGCTCGGTGGCCACCAAGCGGATGTGGACGCGGCCATCCGTGGCCGGGACGAAGGTTTGATTGGGGAGCGCGGTTTGCGCCGGGGTCGCGGCGACGGTCGTCGCGGCCACTTGAGGCGTAGAAGCCGGTGACGGCGTGGGCGCAGCCGGGCCTGCGAAGCGCAGCCACAGGAAGCTGACCAGCGCGACCAGGACGAAGAACGCCAAGGCCCCGGCCATCGCCACAAACAGCCAAGACGGAATGGGAGAGGTGAGCGAGGCCGCCTCTTCTTCCAGCGTGGGAGGCGGGGCAAAGACCGCCGGACGGTCCGGCAGCGGTTCGCCCCGTGCGTTGGTGGTGGCGGTGCGCGGCTGAACCGGATGGCCGTGGATTTCGGCGTCGTAGCGCGAAAGAGCCTCGTCCACCGGCAGGCCTAGATAGCGGGCATAGTTGCGTAAAAAACCACGCGCCTGAATCTCGCCGGGGAAAGCTACGTAATCTCCCACCTCCAGGGCTTGCAGATACCGCCGGCGGATGCGCAACTCCTCGCTGGCCTGATCCAGCGACACTTGCCGCGCCTCACGGGCACCGCGCAACCACCTTCCCAACCCGTCGCTCATCAATCCTCCGGGTCTACAACAACCTTCACTTGACCGTGGACGCCACCCTTCAACTTCAGCTCAACCATGTGCTTGCCAAGCTCACGAATCGGATGCTCCAGGCTCACTTGCCGTTTGTCAAACGGTTCGCCTAACACCCGCTCAATGGCCTGCGCCACGTCCGCCGAGGTCACAGAGCCATACAGGTGGCCGGTCGCCCCGGCCTTGGCCTTGAAGAACAAGGGCTTGTCCTGCAATCGCGTCACAATATGCTGCGAATGCTCTCTGGCCCGCTCCTCCTTGGCCTTCTTCGCCTTCTGCCGTGCGTGAGCGGCCTTAATCGCCGCCGGAGTCGCTTGAGCCGCCAACTTGCGCGGGAAGAGATAGTTCCGCGCATAGCCGTTGGAGACATTCTTGATCTCGCCAGCTTTACCCAGTCCCGGTACGTCACGTTCAAGTACGACTTTCATACGCTCCTCCTCAATGATGTCGGCCCTAGTGGCCGCCTAGTTTCACGTGAAACACTTACCCCAAGACCCGCGCCTGCAAGGTCAGCAGGGTGCGGGTGAATTTCTGCGAGAAGCTGGGACGATCCAGCATTTGCAGCCCCACTTGATAAGCGGCCAGTCCCTCTTGACGCTGCCCGTTCTTGAAGAGCGAGATGCCCAAGGCCATCAAGGTCTCGCCTTGCTTCTGACGCTCGCCCAGTTCCTCAAAGAGATTGGCCGCCTCGCGCCACGCCTGCACCGCCTCATCCCGCCGATCCAGGGAAGCATAGCTGCTGGCCATATTCCCCAGCACCTGCGCCAAGCGGAGTTTGTCGCCCAAGCGGGTGAAGATACGGCGGGCTTCCTCAAACGAATCCAGGGATTCTTGCCAGTGGCTCTGGCGGCGGTGGGTCAAGCCGATATTGGAAAGCATTTCCCCCACCTCCACCTCGCGCCCTTCTTCCGCAAAGTGCTCCATCGCCTCGCTGAAACGACGCGCCGCCTCATCGTACAACCCTTCATTGAACAAACGCAATCCTTCCTTTTGCAGTTCGTCAGCGGTTAAATTTGCCATCGTAAGCCTCCTAGAACGTAATTTCCAACAGCCCTTCGGCGATTGCCCGCAGCGATCCGGCAGGCATTTGCGCCAACTTCATCCCCAATTCCAGGTAGCGAATGTTGACCGGGCGCACCACAAACTCGCGCACCTCCGGCGGCAATTTGGCAAATTGCGCAAACTGCTCCTGAAGCCGCAGCCACTCCCCCACATTGCTTTCGTACTCGCGGAATTCGTTGAAGGAGATTCCCAGCGTGAACCCGATCACTTCCAGCTCGGCCATCGGGATGGGCAGCTCGCCCTGCTCGTACTTGGAGATCGTGGACGGGGAAACACCCAGCACATCCGCCAGCTCCTGTTGCGTGCGCTGCGCCTCAAACCGCGCTTGACGCACCCGCGCCCCGATGATCCGTTGGCGCAACATGCGGAACATCGCCGGATCGGGGAGCTGGGGGAGGAGCAAGGCATCATCCGCACCTTTGACGGAGCGGAATGTGCTCAACGGCACGCGCAAAAAGCTGGCCAGCAACTCCAGCTCCGGCAGCGAAATGGCTTTCGCGCCCTCCTCATAGGCTTTGTAACGTCGTTCCGAAACACCGACCACCTCGGCACATTCCCGTCGTGAGATCCGTGCGCGGTTACGTTCCTTCTGTAGTGTAACGCCTAAGATGCGATTGCGTAACTCTATTTCTTGATTGGGCATGCCGTCCTCCCAGCGCGTAAACCTGCCGAGATTATAGCACACCTTCTAAAGGGTCACAATTTTTGGCACATTGGAAGTCGGCTGGTATAATCGCCCCATCACTTCCAGGAGGTTCACGATGAAACCGGAGCTTTTTGCGCTGTTTACAGCTATCGCTTGGGGCGTAGGCGGGTATTTTGAGAAGAAAGGGCTGCACTTGGGCGGACTTTCCCCGCAGGTGGGGATCACGATCCGCACCGCCGTCGCCCTCTTGATTCTGGGCGCGGTGAGCTTCCCGCAATGGAAGTCCATCGCGCACGCCGGGACAAAATCCCTGCTGATGATGGTGCTGGGCGGCGGCGTGCTGGCCGGGGCCTTGGGGATGCTATCCTTCTATGCCGCGCTCAAGGGGGCGGACACGTTAGCTCAGGTGATGCCCATCGCGTTCACCTCCCCCCTCTTCGGAGCGTTGACCGGGCTGCTCATCGGGAGCGAGAAGATGGATTGGCAAACGGGCATCGGCATGCTGCTGACCGTCGGCGGGATCGTACTGCTGACCGCGCACTAGGCCCGCTAACGGGGCGACGGCGCGACCAGCGAGCTGAGACGCGCCTCATCCACGGTGACGCGCCCCTTTTCCCGCATCTCGGCAAACCACGCGGCGGGATCGTGCTCGGCGGAGAGCTGCGCCTGGGCCGCCTGAACCATCAACAAACGGCGCACCGTGTCGGTGAAGACCGCCGCCGGCAATCCCACCGTCTTGAGGGATTGCGTCAACGTCGCCCAATCCACGTGCCAGGAGGCCTGCAAAGCAGCGATCTGCTGCGCGACCTGCGCCTCATCCGGCACGGGCTGCGGGTAGGATTGCAAGAGCAGCTTCTCATTGATCAGCCGATCCAACGTCTGGCGCGGCGTGGGCGCGGGCCGACCGGAAAGACGGCTCAGCGATTGATCCAACAGGTACTGCGCCGCCCACTCGTTGACCCCGATGGTCTCCCCGTTGACCGTCGCCAAAGGGTCGTCTCCGGGGGTGGGCGTGGGGGGCAGCGGCTGCGTCGGTTGGTTGAGCAGGAACAGCCCGCCACCGATGAGCAGCAAGGTCAAGGAAAGGGCTACGATTAGGCCGTAAACTCGCTGTTTCATAGTTCATCCGTGGCGGGGAGGGGATGCGCCCTCCCCGCCGCCGTCCTCATTTGACCATCGGCATCCAAATGCCGTGGGACTTGCCAAAACTGATCGCTTCTTCGTACCCGGCGTCGGCGTGACGCACCACGCCCAAGCCGGGGTCGGTCGTCAGCACCCGCTGCAAGCGAGCCGCCGCCTCCGGCGTCCCGTCGGCGACGATCACTTGGCCCGCGTGCTGCGAGTAGCCAATCCCCACGCCGCCGCCATGGTGGAAGCTGACCCACGTCGCCCCGCCCACGGCGTTGATCAGCGCGTTGAGGATCGGCCAATCGGAGATCGCATCCGAGCCGTCCTTCATCGCCTCCGTCTCGCGGTTGGGGCTGGCCACCGATCCGGCGTCCAGGTGATCGCGCCCGATGACGATGGGGGCCTTGATGCGCCCGTCGGCCACGGCCTCGTTGAACGCCAAGCCCGCCTTGGCGCGATCCCCGTACCCCAGCCAGCAGATGCGCGAGGGCAGCCCTTGCCAGGCGACCCGCTCCTCGGCCATCTTGATCCAGCGGACGAGGTGCTCATCTTCGGGGAACAGCTCCATCACGATGCGGTCGGTCTCGTAAATGTCCTCCGGATCGCCGGAGAGAGCCACCCAGCGGAAGGGGCCTTTCCCTTCGCAGAACAGCGGGCGGATGTAGGCGGGCACAAACCCCGGATAGCTGAAGGCCTCCGCCACCCCGTGATCAAAGGCCCGCTGGCGCAGATTGTTGCCGTAGTCAAAGACAATCGCGCCGCGCTTTTGGAACTCCACCATCGCCGCGCAATGCTCCGCCATCGTGCGGTAGGATTCCTCTTGGTAACGTTGCGGGTCACGCTCGCGCAGAGCGACCGCCTCGGCCAAGGGCATCTTGTTGGGCACGTAGAGCAAGGGATCGTGCGCCGGGGTCTGATCGGTGACCACGTCGGGGATCACGCCGCGCCGCAGCAACGCCGGGAACACGTCTCCGGCATTGCCGATCAGGCCGATGGAGCGGCCTACGCCCTCCGTCGTGTACTTTTCAATGCGGCGCAAGGCTTCGTCCAAGTCCGTGACCACCTCGTCCACGTAACGATGCCGGAGTTGCCGCTCGGCCCGCTGCGGGTCGACCTCCACGATCAGCCCGACGCCCTCATTCATGGTGATCGCCAGCGGCTGCGCGCCGCCCATCTCGCCCAGCCCGCCGGTGAGCACAAACTTGCCCTTGAGCGAGCTGCGCGGACCGAAGTGCTTGCGTGCCAACGCGCCCAAGGTTTCATACGTGCCCTGGAGAATCCCTTGCGTGCCGATGTAAATCCACGATCCGGCGGTCATCTGACCGTACATAATCAGCCCGGCGCGTTCCCACTTATCAAAGTTCTCCTGGGTGGCCCAGGCCGGCACAATGTTGGAGTTGGCAATCAGCACGCGCGGGGCATCCTCGTGCGTCTTGAACACCGCTACCGGTTTCCCTGATTGAATCAGCAGCGTATCGTCCACATCCATCTTCTGGAGCGTCTCCAAGATCGCGTCAAATGACTCCCAGTTGCGGGCCGCACGTCCGCGCCCCCCGTACACAATCAAGTGCTCCGGGTCTCCGGCCACCTCCGGGTCCAGATTGTGCTGGATCATTCGGAAAGGCGCCTCCAACAGCCAGTTCTTGCAATGCAGTTGTGTCCCTCGTGGGGGATGAATCACTCGCTTAGCCATTCGCTTGCCTCCTGACAAGATATGAGATAGCCCGGTGAAATTGGGCAAAATACGCGGTTGTTTTACCACAGAGTGCAGAAGAAAGCAATTCCGGGCCGGCGAGGGAAGAGGATTCACCGCGAGAGGCACGGAGGGCGCGGAGGAGAGGGAACAGAGGAGAGTGGAGAGTGGACGTAGAGGCTCAGCTATTCCCCTCTCTGCGTGCTCGGCGGCTCGGCGGTGAGGAAAGCCCCCACCGCGAAGGGCGCGGAGAACGAAGCCGTCCGCTACGGCTGGTCTTTGCAGTGCCGCTTCAGCGCCTGCTTGATTCTCCGGCGGTCGCGCGGCTTGCGCGGACGCAGGGACTGGGCGCGGCGCAGGTGATGGCAGGCCTCTGCGGTGCGGCCACGCCGCAGCAGCAGGTCGGCGAACTGGTAGTGCGTCAGCGGATCGCGGGCGTGCAGGCGCAGGGCCTGGCGGAAGGCCTCCTCGGCCTCATCCCAGCGTTTCATACGGGCCAAGGTTCCGCCCCGTGTGGAAAGCAAGATAGCGCATTCGCGCCGACGGCGTATCTGTCGCAGGGCCTTCTCCAGAATGCGCAAGGCTTCCTCGCGGCGGCCCTGCTGAGCCTCCAGCAGCGCCCAGGCCTGCAAGGTCGGGGCGTTTTTGGGGTCGGCTTGGGCGGCGCGGGCAAAAAGCTCCCGCGCCCGCGGCACATCGCCCTGTTCTTTTTCCAGCAGCGCCCAGGCCTGCCAGGTCGGGGCGTGTTTGGGGTCGGCCTGGGCGGCGCGCGCGAACAGCTCCCGCGCCCGCAGCACATCGCCCTGTTCTTTTTCCAGCAGCGCCCAGGCCTGCCAGGTCGGGGCGTTTTTGGGGTCGGCTTGGGCTGCGCGGGCAAAAAGGTCGCGCGCCCGCGGCACATCGCCCTGTTCTTTTTCCAGCAGCGCCCAGGCCTGAAAAACGGG
>WFQZ01000333.1 GCA_015486785.1 Thermoflexales bacterium | reverse complement strand
CGGGATGTAGAGCATCTGATGATTCTGCTCCGAAAGCCAGGCACTCACCCATTGGCCGTAGGTGGGCGAATGCCGGCGCAGGTCCACGCCCACGTCGAGGATTTCGCCGCGCACGACGTAGACCAGTTTGCCTTGCGCCTTGGGCGGTCGCTGGAAGTGCAGGCCGCGTAGCACGTTGCCGCGCGAATGGGAGTGGTTGAGTTGCACGAAGGGCGGGAATCCGAACGAGTTGAAGTCGGAGCGTTTGTAAGCCTCCATAAAAAAGCCGCGCTCGTCGGTGAAGGCTCGCGGTGTCACTAGAATGACATCGGGAATGTCCAGGCGGGTGAATTCAAAAGGCATTTTATCCGGTCTCCTGTTTCACTGAGATGAGCACGCCGCGTTCAACCAGCATTTGGGCGAATTTGAGAATATCGCTTTCGGCTCGTTGGGGCGTGACGCCCGATTCTTGAGCGATGACTTGCGCTACGTCGCGCAAGGTGCGGGTGCCATCGGCTAATTTCAACACTCGTGCTCCGGTGGGGTTCAGCACGATGTACTTTCCCCCTTTGGGCAGAATGACGATCAATTCGCCATCGTTGACGTGCGTCATTACTTCCGGGTTGACTGCGAGTACATCATCCCAACGTGCCATCGATAACCTCCCAAAATGTAGGGTCTTTTCTGAAGTGCAAACCGTAGATCGGTACGTGTTTTAGTATGGCTTCCCAGCGTGCGAATGCCTGGGGCAGCCACTTCCGGTCGCCGGAAATCACCGGGGTATTCGCGATCAGCTCGGCCAAGGCTCTGCTGCCGGGGAGTGTTTCCAAGGACACCTCGGTATCCTGGATCAGCCGCAAGAGTGCGCGTAAAGGTGCTGAGTTCAGCTTTCCCCGTCTTTTGCCAAAGGGCGTGGCGTACATTTGCCAGCCATCCGCGCCGGGCCACAGCAAGATCAAGTCGTCGTTGAGCACGGGATCGGGGCGCGAAAGCTGCGCGGCGGTTGTTTTGCCGCTGCCGGAGTTCCCGAAGCACCCGTACCCTTGCCCGCGATGCACAATCCCGGCGGCGTGGAACAGTATACCACTTTGCGTGAAGGTCTGCAATGCCAGCGTGACGCGCAGGAAGTAGCCGATGTCGGCTGGTTGGGCGGCGGGGTGGGCGTGGAGTTGGGCGGCGTGGCGGGATGCGTCTATGGTGGCGCGGAAGCCGGGGAGCGTCAGATGGCAGAGGCCGCCGTGGCTTTGGATTGTTGCGGAGAAGAGCGGGGCGGCGGGGCGAGAAAGTGAGTCGTCCGCGTGGATGGTGGCTTGCCACGAATTGATGCGCGGCGAGACAACCCACGGTGACCAGGTGCGGCGCAATGGCTGAAGCCAGGTCTCCGGGCCGCTGATGGCAAGGGTGCTTTCGGCCAGGCGCAGGGAAAAGATGCTACGGGGCATAGGTCGCTCCTTTGGTTTTCCAAAGCAGGACGAGCGCAACCAGGATCAGGAGTCCTCCTTCGGCCTTCGTCCAAGCGCGGGGCAGGCCGGCCCGCACGGTGATGGTTTCCGGGTAAGGGGTGATGGTGCCGTTCCATTCCACCTCCGCGATGCGGTAGACGTAACGGTGCAGCGGGGCGGCTTGTTCGTCCGCGAAATGGTAGGTCGCGCCGATGACTTCATTGCCCTGGGCCGGAATGAGCGCGGAGTTCACTTGCTTGAACGGCCCATCCGCGCTAGTGGCCCGCTGGATGTTGAACCCGGCCGTGCCCACTTCGCTGGCCGTTTCCCACGTCAGCCGGACGGGGGGGATGTCGGCCAGGAGCAAGCTCAGGCCGCCGACGAGCATCAGCAGCGGCCACATCAGGCGGCGGATCATCGCTCTGCCAGCCACGTTTGTACCTCCTTTTGAGCTTGCCAGTTTTTGTCGGCGTTCTGGGATCGCCGCAGCAGCCTCTGGACGTTCCGCCCGTGGTTGCGGATCATCGCTGCGGGACGCCGCAGGAAGAAGAGCAGTTTTTCCGTGGGCGTCAGCCCCACGCGCACGGCGGGATCGCCGAACAGCACGATGCTGATGTAGCGCAGCCAACTGCGCCAATCCCGCGCTTCAAGGTCGCGCCAGACGCGCGGCAGTTTGCGGACGGTCGGCTCGGTTAGGATGCGTTTGGTGTTTTCCAGGAGTGCCGCCGGTGGGGCGGGGAAGGCCGTGCGGATGACCTCGGCCCATGGTTCGTCCCAGAACCACTCGGTCAGTGCCAGTGCCAGGCTGACGGCGTGACTCAGGTGGCGGTTGGTAGCGGCTGCGGCGCAACGTTGCCACGCGGCGGCGTCCCACGAAGCGGTCCAGAATTTGAAATCTGCCAGTGGGAGCAGGCCAATGTCAAAGCCGTGGCTGACGAAGGCGTGCGCCACCAGGTAGACCCAATGTTGCACCGGATCGGGCAGCCACAGGCCGGGGAACGATTCCCAGGGCGAGAGAGTGTCACGCCATTCCTCGTAGGTGAAATGTATCGTTCCGTGCGCCCGCCAGAGGGCCGTGTGAACCTCAATGCGCAGACCGGCTTGGGGTGGCGTCAGGGGAGGCAGATGCCATCCCCGCTGGCCGGTGACGGTGAGGGTGTAGCCTTGCGCTTTTAGGGCGGTCACTAGGTCTGCGGCGGCGGTTTCGGGGACCAGGAGGTCTATGTCGTTAGCGGGGCGTAGCGCCGCATCGGGGTAGGTTTGAGCCACGGCCAAGCCCTTCACGCTGATGATGGGGATATCCAGGTGCTGCGCCACCTGACCCAACATCGTCAGTTGCTTGATGACGAGAGCTTGCCGGGCCGCAGTCCGATAGCGGGCCTGGCGAGCGGCGGAGGTCAGCGGCGCGGGGATGTCCCAGCCTTTTTGCTTTGCCCGCTCCGCCAGCAGAGCGAGCAATCGCTGCCCCTCAAGCCACGCTAGTTGTGCCTTGAGGGGCAGATCGGAGTGTCCGTACCACCAGAGATCAAGGTATTCAGGCTGCACGACGCTTCAAAAACTTGCGGGGGTCGCTTTCTAGGCCGATGTAGTCAAAAAGGAAGGCGGCAAAGACGCCGAGCATCCCGCCGAGGGCTAAGGCTACGGCGGTAGTCATCATCTTCTTGGGCTTGATCGGTTCGCGCGGAGGGACTGCCTGGCTGGCGAAGCGGACTTCACTGCTGGCGGTGGCTTTGGAGACGTTCAACTCTTGCTCTTTGGAGAGCAGGTTGGAGTAGGTCTTCCAAGCCAGGTCACGTGCCTGTTGCCGCTCGTTTTTGATGCCATTGAGGCGGACGATCTCGCTGTTGAGCGAGCGGACTTCGTTTTCCAGCCGCGCGATCTCTTGTGAAAGTGGTTTGTCCAGAACGGCTGAATATCCCAGGATGCCGTGCCAGTTTTCCATCCGCTGCAAGGCCTTGCCGGAGACCGAGTCTTGCACGGCGAGGGCGTCCGGGGTCAGTTGATCCAGGTAGGAAAAGCCGCTGCCGCTTTCCATAGCCAGTTCCTGGCTTTGGATAGAGTCATCCAGGTTGGCGATCTCGGCTTTCATCGCTGCGATCAGCGCATCCACGGCGGTAAGCTGCTCTTGGTAGCTTCCCACGGCGGCCAAATCTTCCACCGAGGGGATTTGTAGCTGCAATTGATCAATGGGCAGGGTGGATAGGGTCAGCACTTTGGATTTGAGCGAGAGGATGGCCAATCCGTTGCTGCGTGCGCCGTCGGCTCCGCCCTTGACGAGCTGCTCGCGCATCAGTTGGGCATTTTGGAGCAGGTCTTGGAGCCGCTGGCGGCGGGCAACATCACGGTCGTATTGGTGGATTAGTTCACTGTGTTTTTGCTCCACGATCTTCAAGTTGGCGTTTACCTCGGAGGCCACGGTCACGCCGAAAAGCCGTTGTTGGGTATCTACCTGCTTGTTGATCACCGTGTTGGCATCTGTCTGCCGCCCGCTGCGCAGTGAGGCGATGATCGCTTTGTCCTCGTCAATTTGCCGCTGGAGTTCGCCCACGCGGTAGTCTTGGGAGAGGAAGTTCAACAGTTCCTCTTGCTTCTGGTTGTAATCGGCCTGGGCTTGCACCACTTGATCGTGGATGTCGCCGAAGGGGAGGGCTTTAACGTCCCCGTAGATGGCGTTGACCCGCTGCTCGTAGATTTTTGCCCAGGTGTTCGCAATGAGGGCGGCCTTCTGGGGATCACTGTGATCTACGATAACCTGAATCGTATCACTGCCGCCTGAGCCGCTGTTGCTTTTTGTGTCCGGGGTCATCACGACGCCTTGCACTTGTGAGAGCAGGACGGCGGGATCGCGTTCCTCTTCGGTGAGGGTGTTGCTCAGTTCGTTGGATACCGCTACGGCGATGGAGCCATCTTGTACCATTCCGGCCAAGGTGTTGAGGCGGCGGGTCGTTTGATCAATGAGCGCGGTTGAGCCTTGAATCTGGCCTTGGTACTCATCCGTCACGGCGCGGAAGGCTGAGCCTAGCGAGATTTCGGCCTGGCTCTTCACTGCCACGACGCCCGCTGTTGCCTCGTAGGTCGGGGGGATGAGGGAGCTGAATATGAATGCGGCAATGCCGCAGAGCAGGGCAAATCCGATGATGAGCCACCACCACTTCAGCAGAATGTCAATGTAAATACGCAGATCGATTTCTTCTTCCATAAAAGGCATCTCCTCTGAGGTTGAAACAGAGATTTTCCCCGTCACTCCGCCGCTTCTCGCGCGGCGGGTGGTTTTTCCCACCGTCAAGGTGCGGAGAGCGCAGAGAGTTTACCTGTCGGTTTCCCTCCGCGCTCTTTGCGTCTCTCGCAGTGGACTGATTAAGGTGCCGGGTCCGCCACGACCGCTTCTTCCCAGTTCAAGTATTTGACCTGGGCTTCCTTTTGCTGATCAAGCCAGTTGGTGTATTGGTCTTCGCGCTGCTGGTTGAGCAGTTCGGGGGATAGGTCGCGTTGTTCGTGGG